>NZ_JBNNJZ010000193.1:0-13827 GCF_050270335.1 Streptomyces sp. NPDC059900 | reverse complement strand
AACTGGGAGGGCCCGCCGGACAACTGGCTGAACAAGCTCGGCCTGTGGCTCCTGGAGGCCCACTCGCTGACCGGCATCTCCAAGACGCTCCCGGACCACCACGCGGTGCCGTACTCCCTCACCGAGGACTTCGTCACCGTCTACCGGATGCACCCGCTCATCCCCGACGACTACGTCATGCGCGAGCACCACTTCGGGCAGCCCCTGGAGACCCTGGGCTTCCTCGACATCCAGGGCGGCGCGGCCGAGGCCGCCATCCGTAAGACGGGCCTAGCCGACACCCTCTACTCGTTCGGCATCGCCCACCCCGGCGCGATCACTCTGAACAACTTCCCGCGTGCGCTCCAGCGCTTCGAGCGCGACGGCGAGATCATCGACCTGTCGGTGGTCGACCTCGTGCGCACCCGCAGGCGGGGCGTGCCGCGCTACAACGACTTCCGCGCGGGGCTGCACAAGCCGCGCATCAGCCGCTTCGAGGACCTGAGCCAGGACCCCGAGACGGTCGCGCGCCTGAAGGACGTGTACGACTCGGTCGACGAGATCGACACCGTGGTCGGCCTGTTCGCCGAGAACCCGCCGACCGGCTTCGGCTTCAGCGACACGGCCTTCCGCATCTTCATCCTGATGGCCACGCGGCGCTTGCAGAGCGACCGCTTCCTGACCGTCGACTACCGCCCCGAGATCTACACCCCGCTCGGCATCGACTGGGTGGAGCGGGGCGGCATGAAGTCCGTGATCCAGCGGCACGCCCCGGACCTCGCGGGCCTGCTGCCGCGCGGCGCGAGCGCCTTCGCTCCGTGGAGGCAGGTGCAGCCGATGCGCAATGGAGGCACGGATGCCGCGGGCTGACGGCGGTCCCGGCGGTTCCGGCAGTCCCGGCGGCCGGGCGGACGGGCACCACCCCGGCCTCGCCGACCTCTTCGTACGACCGCTCCTGGAGACGGTCTGGCGCCGCCGCACCCACCGGGTGAGCCGCGGCGCCACCGTCCCCGCCGGATCGATGAGTTACGTGTCCAAGGAGGACCCGCAGCCGCTGTCCGAGCTGGAGGAGTCGGTCCTGATCGCCCTCACCGGCTGCACGGGGCTCACGATGCCGGACCGCCCCTTCGACGACCCGCGCAACGGCAAACCGATCATGGCGAAGCCGAACCTGACCATGGCCGGACGCACGGCGGGCAGCCCCGACAACGCGCAGGGCACGCACTTCTTCCTGATCAACGACACCGGCACGTACTACCTGCGGAAGCTGCCCCCGGCGCCGGAGGAACCCTTCGACGGCCCGACCCTGACCGCCCGCGCGCGGGAGGCCAAGGTCAAGGTCCTGGACCGCCGTCTCGACGTGGCGCAGGGCCTGCGGGACTTCCCCGCCTACCTGGACTCGAACCGCTTCCTGTCCAACCTGCCGGGCACGACGGTCCTCTTCCCGGTGGTGGACCTGTCCCACCAGTACATCAACGCCCTGATGTACCTGCTCACCCAGCCGGACGGGGCGCGGCCCACGCTGGTGGACGACCGGAACTTCTACCGTCCGGCGGGCGTGAAGAAGTGGGTCAAGAACGGCTTCCTGAACGGGAAACTGAAGCTGCCGCTGGGCGCGCTCGGCCCGCTCCGCACCCAGATCGAGGCGGACCTGCTGCTCCAGAACCTGATGCTGGTCGCCGACGCGATGGGCCTGGGCGCCTGGATCCACGCGTCCATCAACCCGCAGATCGCCCTGGGCGACCCGAAGTTCTCCCGCACCTACGGCCGCATGCTCGGCTTCACCTTCGTCACCCCGCGCTGGCGCCCGGCCGACGTGTGGCGCTGGCACATCCCGCTGCCCAAGTACGCCAACGTGCGCTCGCATCCGGTGGGCCTGCGGGCGCCGGACGGCGAACCGCTGATCTCGGCGACCTGCCCGCCCGCGTTCGCGTCGATGTCGGAGGCGGTGGACGCGGTGATCCGCGAGAAGTTCGGCCCCGGCGGCGTCTACGGGGACAGGGACGTGTTCAGCCGCATCTACCGCGAGGACTACGGCCGGCGCTACCTGGCCGAGGCGAGCGAGTACGAGGAGCGGGTGGTCGAGTGCGCCCGCGACATCTGCACGTACATCCTGCGCACGCACCGCCGCTTCCCCGCGCACACGGACGCGATCCACGTCCCCGGCATCTGGCTCCAGGCGCATCACGTGGAGAACGAGTACTACGACAGGTTCTTCGTCCGGGGCCTGACGCCGGCCCACCGCCGGCACGAGGAGCTGTGGGACGGTCAGGGTCACGGCTAGGGGGCGGTCAGAGGCAGAACCAGGGGCACAGTCAGGGGCACGGGTGGCGGCGCAGAGAAGGGAACCACTGGTTCCGGCCACCTTCCGTGCTCCTGGCTGAAGATCATCCACGGCCCGCCTCCCGCGACCTGCCGGGTTGATCAACAACCCTCCGCACCAGATAAGCTCCGCTCCAGCGCCGCGAGTTGACGCGATCTCAGTCTGTCGCGCACCACGGCGCTGTCGCGCTGTCGTACGGGGGATCACGCAGGTGATCGAGGGGGGTGCCGCCGTCCAAGGCGGTACCGAGATGCGATGGGTGCGACCCCTTGGTTGGGTTGTCCACTCTTCGATCGCGTTGGTTTGAGGATGCAGATGGAACTTGCCACTCCGCCGTCGGCGGCAGCCCGGGCGCCCGCGGCCTGGCACAGCTGGTGGCTGCTGCCGGTCGGTCTCGGCGGCGGCAGCGTCGCCACCCTGGCCGCCGGCACCGACCCGGCCCGAATACCCACAGCGGTCGCGGGCCTCGCGGCGACCGCGGCCGCCTCCGCGTGTATCCGCCTCCTGCTGCGCGCACGGCAGGAACTGCGCCGCACGGCCGACGAGGCGCACACCGCACAACTGAACCACTCCCAGCAGTGGCAGCAGCACGTCGCCGCCCTGGAGCGGCGGTTCGAGGACGAACGCGCCGCCTTCGAGGCCCACCAGATCGACGAGGCCAAGGCCTGGCAGTGGCGCCTGGACCGGCAACAGGCCCTGGTGGCCCGCCTGGCCGACGAGTTCCTGCCGCAGGCCTTCGAGGGCCTGCGCGGCGGCGAAGCGATCGAGGACGTCCTGCCGCTCGCCCTCGACCAGGAGACCGAGATCACACCGGAGTTCAGGCTCGAGGTGCGCAGGGCCCTGCGCACCGCCCTGATCGCCGTCGAGGAAGAACTCAACCGCAGCACGTCGGCCGAGCACGCCGTGATCAGCATCGGCAGCCGCATCCACGTGCTCACCGGAAAGATCCGCGGCCGGCTGCACGAGATGCAGGGCGAGCACGGCAGGACCCCGGCCGTCGCCAGGGGCCTGATGGAGCTCGACCAGGCGATCGGCCCCGCCGACTGTCTGGCCGCGAGCATCGGCGTGCTCGGCGGCACGGACCGGCCGGGACGCCAGTGGCAGGAGCCGCAGCGGCTGCTCAGCGTCGTGCGCGGCGGCATCGGCCGCATCAAGGACTTCGACCGCGTCCAGGTGCGCCAGCTGCCCGAACTCGGCGTCGACGGCGGTCTGGTGGACCACCTCACGCTGGTCTTCGCGCACCTCCTGGACAACGCGGCACGCTACTCGCCGCCCACCGAGCCGGTCGTCGTCTCCGGCAAGGAGGTGCCCAACGGCGTCGGCATCGAGATCCAGGACGCCGGCAAGGGCCTGACCGACGAGAAGAAGCAGCAGGCGCTCCAGGCACTCGATGGCGTCGCCGCGGGCCCCGGCCTCGGCGGACTCTCCGAGGACGCACACCTGGGCCTGCGCGTGGTCGGCACCCTCGCCCGCAAGTACGGCATCAGGGTCACCTTCGCCGACTCGCCCTGGCTCGGCACCTCCGTGGTCGTCGTCGTACCGCACAAATACTTCAGCCAGCTGCCGGCCGCCCCCGTGACGGCACCGGACCGAGCGGCACGGACGGAGACCCCCGCGGTGGAAGCGGCCCCTCGTACGGAGCCGCCCGCCGCCCCGGCGGCCGCCGACGACGTCACGCCGGGCGGCCTGCCCCGGCGCAGGAGCAAGCGCACCGAATCCCCGAACGGGGCCGACAGCGAGCCGGCAGCCACCACGGGCACCCACGCGGCGCCCGTCGTGCCGCCGGACGCGTCCTTCACCGGCATGGCCGCCTTCGCCACCGCCGGACGAGAGACCGACGAGCCCCGCACCGAAGAGAGCGACTAGCCACATGACGCAACACGAAACCGACGTGAGCTGGGCGCTCCGTGACCTGACCGAGAGCATCAAGGAGATCCGCTTCGCCCTCGTCGCGTCGAGCGACGGCAAGGCCATCACCTCCTACGGGGCCGACGACCCGGACGACGTGGACCGCTTCGCCGCGGTGGTCGCGGGCCTGCAGGCGCTCGCCCAGCCCGTCGCGGCCCAGTTCCCCAAGTACGGCGGCCAGTTGCGCCTCGCGATGATCGAGGTCGACGGCGGGCACCTGTTCGTGGTGCGGGCCGGAGTGGAGACGTACCTCGGAGTCCTGGCCAGGGAAGGGCTCGACCAGGGGCTGCTCGGACACCAGATGAGAGACCTGTCCCGCAGGATGGGTGAGCTCCTGGGCACCACTGCGCGGCAGGAGGAGCAGCCTGGATGAGCGGCCCCCACCGGTCCGGCCCCCCACGGCCCACGGACCCGTCCGGTCTCGAGCGCTACTACGTGCTCACCGGCGGTCGCAGTGGTCCCGGCGGGCCGGCCGCCGGCCTCGACGTGGCGACCCTCATCGTCTCCCGCTCGGCCCCCGCTCCCGGCATGCAGCACGAGCACGAGGAAATCGTGCGCCGGTGCCGCGATCCGCTGTCGGTCGCCGAACTCGGCGCCCATCTCGGACTGCCGTTCAACATCATCGCGGTGCTCCTGGCCGACCTGCTGGAAGCAGGCCGGGTGGACGCCCGTGATCCCATCCCGGCTTCCACACCCGGCCATGGGGCGGACCTCGCGCTCCTTGAGGAGGTACTCAGTGGACTACAAAGGCTTTGACCGTCCGGACCAGCCGACGTCAGCGGGCTCCCTGCCCGCCGAGAGCCGCTCGGTCAAGGTGATGATCGCCGGGGGCTTCGGCACCGGCAAGACCACCATGGTCCGCTCCGTGAGCGACATCAAGCCGCTCACCACCGAGGAGACCCTCACCCAGGCGAGCATCGACGTCGACCACCTCATCGGGGTCGCCGACAAGAACGAGACCACCGTCAGCCTCGACTTCGGGCGGATCGGCCTCAACGAACAGCTCGTGCTCTACCTGTTCGGCACACCGGGCCAGGAGCGCTTCTGGTTCCTGTGGAACGGCCTGTTCAAGGGCGCCCTCGGAGCCGTGGTCCTGGTGGACACCCGGCGTCTGGCGTCCAGCTTCCGGGCGATCGAGGAGATGGAGCGGCAGGGCGTGCCCTTCGTCATCGCCCTCAACGTCTTCCCGGACTCGCAGAACCATCCCGTCGAGGAGATACGGGACGCCCTGGACATCCCGGAGCACACACCGGTCGTCGCCTGTGACGCCAGGGACCGGGAGTCGAGCCGCGATGTGCTCATCGCCCTGATCCGTCATCTGAAGGAACGCTCGACCGCCGCCCTGGAGGCCGCCCGATGACCACTGACGCCCCGCAGGCCTCCGGAGGCTGCCCGGTCCGGCACGGCGCACCGGACGGGTCCGCACGGCTGTACGGGCAGGACGTGGCCGAGGAGCAGCAGGGCATCTACGACCGGCTGCGCAAGCAGCACGGCACGGTGGCCCCCGTACTCCTCGAAGGGGACATACCGGCCTGGCTGATCCTCGGCTACCGCGAGAACCGACGGGTCCTCGAGAACCCGCGCCAGTTCGCCCGCGACTCGCGGATCTGGCGGGACTGGAAGGAGGGCCGCGTCGAGGACACCTCGCCCCTGATCCCGATGCTCGGCTGGCGCCCCGACTGCGTCTCCCAGGACGGCGAGCCGCACCGGCGGCTGCGCGGCGCGGTCACGGACGGCCTCAAGGCCCTGGCGGACCGCGGCGTCAAGCGGCACGTCACGCACTTCGCGAACAAGCAGATCGACGCCTTCGCCGAGGAGGGCAGCGCCGACCTCGTCGCGCAGTACGCCGAGTACCTGCCGATGCTGGTCCTGACCCGGCTCTTCGGCCTGCCCGAGCGGGAGGGGCGCAGGCTCGCCGAGTCCTGTGCGCAGGTCCTCAAGGGCGGCGCGGACGCCGTGGCGCACAACGACCGCATCATGCAGATCCTCCAGGCACTGGCCGAGCGCAAGCACACCGAGCCGGGCGCCGACTTCACGACCGGGCTCCTGGCCCACGGGGCCGGCCTCGACGACGACGAGGTCCTCAACCATCTGCGCCTGGTCCTGATCACGGCCCACACCACCACCAGCAACCTGCTCGCCCGGGTCCTGCAGTCCGTGCTCACGCACCCCTCGCACATGGCGGGCCTGGTGAGCGGTCAGCTCAACATGTCCGCCGTGGTCGGGGAGGTCATGTGGAACACACCGCCGCTGGCCGTCCTGCCGGGGCGGTTCGCCACGGCCGACCTGGAGCTCGGCGGCCGGCAGATCAAGGAGGGCGACCTGATCGTCCCCGGTCTCGCCGCGGGCAACCTCGACCCGGAGATCAGGCCGGACGCCTCCACCGACCTGCACGGCAACCAGGCCCACCTGGCGTTCAGCGGGGGCGCGCACGAATGCCCGGGGCAGGGGATCGGCCAGGGCATCATCGAGACGTCCGTCAGCGTCCTGCTGCACCGGCTCTCCGGGCTGCGCCTGGCGATCGCGCCCGACGAGCTGACGTCCACCGCGTCCACGTGGGAGGCGCGCCTGGACCGGCTTCCGGTGGAGTTCACGCCGCAGAGCGCGGCGGCCTGACCCGCGGGCCGGAGCGCGTCGCGCGCTCCGGCCCGCAGGGCCCGATTCAGACGGTGAGCAGGTCGTCGAGCGATCCGCGCCCCTGTTCCTCTGCCGCGGCCGCCGGGCTGTCCTTCACGGCCGCGTACCGGCCGGTGACCAGGGCCCACTCGTAGTTTCCGTTGATCCAGTGCCGCGCGGCGTCCACGCCCATCCGCACCAGATCGCGCTCACCGTCCGAGAGACCGAGCTCGTCGCACATGGCGGGCACCCGGCCCTCGAACTCCAGGTAGTCCTGCAGCCGCTCCGTGGTCATCCTGATCGCCTCGGCGGCGGCCTCCTCCCAGGAGCAACCGCGTTCGTGGCGCAGCACGGTGATCAGGTTGTGCCCGTCCCCGCGGCGCTTCTCGCGCTCGAAGGAGTGGATGTCGTTCATGAACCCGATGGTGTCCGCCGCGGCGTCCCGCAGCCCGATCATCACCGGATGCGCCTGAGCCTGCGCGGGCACCTCGAAGCGGCGGCTGCGCTCACCGGCGTCGATGCTGTGATGGATGCCGACGGTACGGCGCCGGAACTCGGTGTACGCATCAAGGCCGAGGGCGGTGCCCCGCGCGGCCAGGTCGACCTCCTCGGAGTGCGCGACCAGGAACCGCCCCCAGGAGGCGGCGAACCGTGACCGCCAGGCGAGCGACATGCCGTCGGCCAGCTGCGCCCACACCTGCGCCCAGGCCACGGTGATGGGGCAGATGACGCGGGGTTCGCTCCCGGCGGGCCGCAGCGGCGTCGCGATGAGCTCGCGGGCGACCTCGGCGATGCGGTCGGCGCGGTCGGGCCGCCCGGTGTCGAACTGGTCGTCGAAGAGGAAGGCCAGGGAGAACCAGTTCATCAGGACGACCATGTCGTCGGCCGACGCGTGCGGATACGTACGTATGGCGGCCTGCGGCAGGTCCCAACTCTCGTATTCGTCGAACCCGGCCTGACTTCGTACCAGACCCATGTCCTTCACCCAACGCAGATGCTGCTCGCGCGCGTAGTCGAGATGCTCGCTGACCGGGGTGGTGAAAGGGAGGTCGAACCGGACGTCCTGCGGCATGCGCGTTCTCCTAGAAAGACGCACGGGGTCCCCCCTGCACCCAGCGTGCGAGCGTATGTTCGGTTGATCGATCAACTGCGCCAACAGGCTGCCCGGGGCCTAAACGATCTACGCTGTGATAGAGATCATTCCGCTTCCCAACAGTCTTCCGTGGCGCGGGGGTTGCGCTATCGGGAAGTGGACGCTCCGCATCCGGGGGTTGCCCGTTCGGCGGTAAGCCGGACTGCCTCCGCGCCGATTACGGGTAGGCGATCCGACATGCCCCCAGCACCCGGTACGCCGGACCACGGCGACCCCGCGCGGCACGGACGCCGCTTCGCGCGCCTGCACCACCGCGTCCCGGCCTCGGTCGTGGGCCTGGCCTGGAGCCGTGGCCGCGAGATGGAACTGATGCACCGCGCCATGGGCTTCGCGGCGCTCAGCTTCCTCACGCTCGTGCCCCTCCTCGTGGTCGTCGCCGCGGCCGACCTGGCACGGGGGGAGGGCTTCGCCCGCTGGCTGGTGCAGGGGCTCGGGGTCTCCGAGGTCCCCGAGGAGGAGATCGAGCGGCTCTTCGGGACGCCGGGCCAGGCCCTGCGGCAGACGACGGCACTGGGCCTGGCCGCGCTCGCGGCGTTCGGCGTCACCTTCGGCTCCGCCGTGCAGACCGGCTACGAACGCGTGTGGGACCTGCCCGCGGCACGCTGGCACACGATGTGGCGGCACGTGGTCTGGCTGGCGGCGCTTGTCTTCTTCCTGCTGCTCTTCGTCACCGCGCCCTCGCCGGAGGAGTCCTCGGCCGCCGAGACCGCCCTGGTCACCCTCGGCGACACCCTCGGCGTCTTCCTCTTCTTCTGGTGGTCGCAGCGCTGGCTGCTCTGCGGCCGCCTCCGCTGGCGGGCCCTGGCCCCCGGAGCCGCGGCGACGGCCCTGGGCATGCTCGGCCTCCGGGTCTTCTCGCAGTTCGTCTTCTCGCCGCTGATCGCGTCGAACGCGGTGACGTACGGCCCGTTCGGCACCGTACTGATCCTGCAGTCCTGGCTGGTGGGCGTCGGCTTCGTCGTCTACGGCGGCGCTTTGGTGGGACGCCTCGCCCACGAACAGCTGCTGCGGCGCAGACTCCCGGCCGACGGAACGGACTGACAAGCGAACCGACGGAACGAACCCACGGAACGAACCCGCGGAGGGCAACGCAAAAGGTGCTGACCAAAAGCCGGTCAGCACCAGTTGGTGTACTGCTTGTGTCCGAGGGGGGACTTGAACCCCCACGCCCGATAAAGGGCACTAGCACCTCAAGCTAGCGCGTCTGCCATTCCGCCACCCGGACTAGGTGTCTGCCGTTCGCGGGGTGTTCCCCGCGGCGACATGGACAACAATACCAAGCTTTCGGAGTGCCTTTCACCTGCGTATCCGCACACCTCCGGGCCGGTGCCCGGCGCCTCGCGCCAACGCGCTTAGAGTCTCACCATGAGTGACGGGTTGATTACGGGAGTGCCTGCTGGGGCGAAGGTGCGGCGGCCCCGGCTGCTGTCCCCGTTGCGCGAGCATCTGCGGGACACCATGTGGTTCGCGCCGACCACCGGACTGGTGGGCGCCATGGTGCTGTGGGCGCTCGCGGCCGAGCTGGACAGCCAGATCGTGGACGCGGCGCGGGAGGCCGGAGACTACGAGAGCATCGAGAGCCTGATGGGGATCGCCGAGGACGCCAAGGCGGTGATCAGCACGATCGGCTCGGCCATGATGACCTTCATCGGGGTCGTCTTCAGCATCTCCCTGGTGGCCGTGCAGATGGCCAGCGGGCAGTTCAGCCCGCGGGTGGTGCGGCTCTACGTGAGATCGCGGATCACCAAGATCACGCTCACCGTCTTTCTGGCGACGTTCCTCTTCTCCCTGATGACGCTGACGTCCTTCGACAGCGAGAACGATCCGGAGCTCCTGACGAGCGTGCCGCTGATCGAGTCGGTGCTGGCGATGGCCATGGTGTTCCTGAGCCTGCTGCTCTTCGTGGCGTACGTGAACGGCACGCTGCGCATGATGCGGATCAGCTTCGTCATCGACCGGATCGCCCGGGAGTCGCTCCGCGTGGCGGTGAAGCACCCGACCGAGGGCGCGGTGGACGACGAACGCCTCGGCCCCGCCACCGCCCGGATCACACACCGGGGGCGGGCCGGGGTGCTGCGGGACGTGAACATCGCCCGTGTCGTGCGGGCGGCCGGGCGCCACGGCGTGGTGCTGCGGCTGCTGCCGCGCATCGGGGACTTCGTGGTGCCGGGGACTCCGGTGTTCACCGTGCACGGCGGGGCGGCGCCGCCACCGCACGCCCTGCGGTACACCGTGCACGTAGGCGTGGAGCGCACGTTCCACCAGGATCTCGGGTTCGGGCTGCGGCAGCTCTCGGACATCGCGCTGCGGGCCCTGTCCCCCGCGGTGAACGACCCGACCACCGCCGTGCAGGCGCTGGACCGCATCGTCCAGTTCCTGGCGTCCGTGGCCGGGTATCCGCTGGGCGCTCTGCGCCACCGCGACCGGCGCGGGGCGGTACGGATGATCCAGCCGGTGCCGGACTGGACCGCGCTCGTGGATCTCGGGTTCGCCGAGATCCGGGGATTCGCCACGGGCAGTCCGCAGGTCACCCGGCGCATGCTGGCCGGGCTCGACGACCTGCTGCGGCTGGCGCCCGAGGAGCGCAGGCAGCCGCTTCTGCGCCACCGCGAGCTGCTCGCGCAGGCGGTGGAACGCGCGGTCCCGGAGGCGGCCGACCGCACGTTCGCCCTGCTGCCCGACCGGCAGGGCATCGGCTGACACATCCCCGATCCCCTGCCGGCCCGGGCTCACGCCATCAGGTGGTAGCTCGGGAAGTTCCCCGGCGGCCGTTCCATCGCGGGGCCGTGCGTGACCGCCCGCACCAGCAGGTCACCCCCGACGAACGCGCCGCGCCAGGACGCGCCGAACCCGCCGAACAGCTCCTCCCTGTCCCCGCGCGAGCGGGCCTTCCCGTGGCCCGTCTTGAAGGCGCGGATCTGCGGCGCGAGACGTGCGTACGTCTCGGGGTCGTCAGTCGACAGCGTGGCGACCAGCGCTCCGTTCGACGCGTTCATGGCAGCGAGCAGCTCCGCCTCCGTGTCGACCAGGACGATGGTGTCGACCGGGCCGAACGGCTCCGCGTGGTGCAGCGGAGAGGAAGGGGGCGGGCCGAGGAGCGTGACGGGGTGGACGTACGCGTCCGTGTCCTGGCCCGGCAGGAAGCGGCCGGCCGACGGGGCGCCGCGGTACAGCGGCACGGCTCCGCGGTCGATCGCCTCCGCCACCTGGTCGCCGAGCTCCTTGGCCTTGGCCGCGTTGATCAGCGGGCCGAAGTCCAGCTGCGGGAACGGGTCCACTGCGTGCTCCACCGCCAGGGGGTGGCCGACGCGGACGGTGCGCACGGCCGGGAGGTAGGCGGCGAGGAACTCGTCGAAGAGTCCGCGCTGGACGACGAATCGCGGATAGGCGGTGCAGCGCTGTTTGCCGTAGTCGAAGAGCTTGGGGATGACGGCGCTGAGCGCGTCCCAGTCGCTGTAGTTCCAGATGCCCCAGGTGTTGAGTCCTTCCTGTTCGAGGATGTGCCGCTTGCCGAGGTCGGCGACGGCCGTGGCGACGGCGGCGCCGGTGTCACGTCCGCCGACGAAGGAGACGCAGCCGATCTCGGGTGCCCGGACCAGCGCTTGGGACAGTTCGCCCCCGCTGCCGCTGACGAGGGTGACGGGAATCCCTTCGCGTGCGGCCAGGGCGCACGCGAGGGTCAGACAGGCGACGCCGCCATCGGTCGGGGTCTTGGCGATGACTGCGTTGCCCGCGAGTGCCTGTACCAACACTGCGTGAACGAGCACACTCATCGGGTAGTTCCAGCTCGCGATGTTGGATACCGGTCCGTCCAGCGGGGTCCGGCCCTCGATCATCGGCTCGATGCCGTCGACGTACCAGCGCACGCCGTCGATGGCCCGGTCGACGTCGGCCCGGGCGAGCCGCCAGGGTTTGCCGATCTCCCAGACGAGGAGCAGGGCGAGCAGGTCGCGGTGTTCGGTGAGGGCGTCGAGGGTGGCGGCGACGCGGGCGCGCCGTTCGCCGAGCGGGATGTGCCGCCAGGCGCGGTGCTGGTCGAGCGAGGCGCGTACGGCCTGGTGGGCGGTGGCGGCGTCGAGGCGCGGCGGGCCCGCGATGGGGCTGCCGTCGACGGGGGACGTGGCGGGCAGGGCCCGGCCGTCCGCGTGCCAGGTTCCGTTCCAGAGGTTCAGGACGTGGTCGTCGCGGAAGGCCTCGGGCGCGACGGCGAGGCAGCGTTGCCAGGCGTCGGTCCAGGCCGTACCGGCTTTGAGGACGGGGGGGTTGGTGAGGGTGGGTGCCATTCGGGTGTCTCCGCTCACGGTGCACAGTCGGGGCGGGAGGTGCATGGCTCCTGCGGGGCCGCTCGGATCGCGGCCCGCGCAGGTGTGCTGGGGGACGCTAGTGCAGGCGGAGCCTGTCACCTATGAGTGACATCACGCCCCGAGCCGGTTGAGAACGAGTTGCGCTGTTTCCGTCGGCGTGGCGCCGACCCGCACCCCGGCGGCTTCCAGTGCCTCCTGTTTGGCGCGCGCGGTGCCGGAGGAGCCGGAGACGATGGCTCCCGCGTGCCCCATGGTCTTGCCCTCGGGTGCGGTGAAACCGGCGATGTAGGCGACGACCGGTTTGGTGACGGCACGTTGGATGTAGGCGGCGGCGCGTTCCTCCGCGTCGCCGCCGATCTCGCCGATGAGCACGATCAGTTCGGTGTCGGGGTCGTCCTCGAAGGCGGCGAGGCAGTCGATGTGTGTGGTGCCGATGACGGGGTCGCCGCCGATGCCGACGCAGGTGGAGAAGCCTATGTCGCGCAGTTCGTACATGAGTTGGTAGGTGAGGGTGCCGGACTTCGAGACCAGGCCGACGCGTCCGGGTTTGGTGATGTCGGCGGGGATGATGCCCGCGTTGGCCTGTCCCGGCGTGATGAGTCCCGGGCAGTTGGGTCCGATGACGCGGGTGCCGCGCTCCTTGGCGTACGCGTGGAAGGCGACGGCGTCGTGCACGGGGATGCCCTCCGTGATGACCACGGCGAGGCCGATTCCGGCGTCGGCGGCCTCGGTGACCGCCGCCTTGGAGAAGGCGGGCGGCACGAAGACCACGGTGACGTCGGCGCCGGTGGCCTCGATGCCCTCGCGGACGGAGCCGAAGACGGGGACGGCGCGGTCGTCGAAGTCGACGGTGCGGCCGGCCTTGCGGGGGTTGACGCCGCCGACGATGTCCGTGCCGGCCGCGAGCATGCGGCGGGTGTGCTTCATGCCCTCGGCTCCGGTCATGCCCTGGACGAGGACCTTGCTCTCTTTGGTGAGGTAGATCGCCATGTCCCGGCTCCTTAGGCAGCGTTGGTGTGTCCTGCGAGTTCGGCGGCCCGGCGGGCGGCGCCGTCCATGGTGGTGGCCTGCTGGACGAGGGGGTGGGAGAGGGCGTCGAGGATGGCGCGGCCGCGTACGGCGTTGTTGCCGTCGAGGCGGACGACGAGCGGCTTGGTCAGCCGGACGGATTCCAGTGCCCGGACGATGCCGTCGGCGACGGCGTCGCATGCGGTGATGCCGCCGAAGACGTTGACGAAGACGGACTTGACCGCGGGGTCGGAGAGGATGACGGCGAGGCCGTCGGCCATGATGCGGGCGGAGGCGCCGCCTCCGATGTCGAGGAAGTTCGCGGGGCGCGCTCCGCAGCCCGCGACCACGTCGAGGGTGGACATGACCAGGCCCGCGCCATTGCCGATGATGCCGACCTCGCCGTCGAGCTTCACGTAGTTGAGGCCTTTGGATGCGGCGGCGGACTCCAGCGGGTCGTCGTGGGCGGAGTCGTCGGCGCCCCAGCGTGCCTGGCGGAAGCGGGCGTTGTCGTCCAGGTTGACTTTGCCGTCGAG
>NZ_JBNNJZ010000192.1:0-13922 GCF_050270335.1 Streptomyces sp. NPDC059900 | reverse complement strand
CCCCGGAACCGAATCGGTTCCGGGGCCTTCGCCGTACGTAGAGACAAGTAGAGGCGGGGAATTACCGCATCTTCGGGCCGCCGCGAGGCATCCGCATGCCCTTCGGCATGGGGCCCTTCGGGAGCGGCATGTTGCTCATGAGGTCGCCCATGGCGCGCAGCCGGTCGTTCGTCGCCGTGACCTGCGGGCCCTGGAGGACGCGGGGGAGCTTCAGAAGCGTCGTACGCAGCTTCTTCAGCGGGACCTGGCCCTCGCCGGTGCCGACGATGACGTCGTGCACGGGGACGTCCGAGACGACCCGTGCCATCCGCTTCTTCTCGGCGGCCAGCAGGCTCTTCACGCGGTTCGGGTTGCCCTCGGCGACGAGCACGATGCCCGCCTTGCCGACCGTGCGGTGCACGACGTCCTGGCTGCGGTTCATCGCCACCGCCGGAGTCGTCGTCCAGCCGCGGCCGATCTTGTCGAGCACCGCGGCCGCCGCACCGGGCTGGCCCTCCATCTGCCCGAAGGCGGCACGCTCGGCCCTGCGCCCGAAGACGATCGCCATCGCGAGGAAGGCGAGCACGAAGCCGAGAATGCCGAGATAGATCGGGTGACCGATCAAGAAGCCGATACCGAGGAAGACACCAAAGGTGACGATTCCCACAGCCGCGATGATGAGACCGATCCGCGGATCGGCCTTGCGGGTCATCTTGTAGGTCAGAGCGATCTGCTTCAGTCGCCCGGGATTCGCAGCGTCCGCCGCGTTTTCCTTCCTCGCCATGTCGTGAAGTCTACGTGTCCCTGGAAGTGACTACGACGTGCGGGTTGGCATGGCCTCTTCGAGCACGCGCAGCGCCTCTGCCCGGTCCTTGGCGCGACGCCGGTCGTCGAGCACGGATGTCCAGGCGTTGCGGCGGGCGGTGCGCTGGCCGCTGCTCATGAGAATCGACTCGACGGCACGGAGCGCGTCGGTGACGGACGGGATGGCGGTGGCGCGTACGGGCGCGGCCTGCATGGTGGGGCCCTCCTGGGCGGCTATGGCTAGGGCTGTACGTGGGGTAATTCCAGGGTCACTGATTGGTGTTACCAGGGCGTGACCGACCGGTCAAACACGGATGAAGCCTTGACGCCGGGCCGCAAAACCCTGACGCGGCCCGTACGCACCCCTCACCTGCGGGGACGGTACGGGCCGCGTCATCTCGGCCACTACTGGCCAGTAGCCACTTGTGCGCCGATTCACACAGTCGGGCTCCCGCAGGAAGATCAGACCGCCTGCGAAGCGACGTACGCCCCGCGCTTCTCGATCGCCATCTGGTAGAGGCGACCCGCGCGATACGAGGAGCGGACCAGCGGTCCTGACATGACGCCGGAGAAGCCGATCTCCTCGGCCTCCTCCTTCAGCTCCACGAACTCCTGCGGCTTGGCCCAGCGCTCCACGGGGTGGTGGCGCGGCGTCGGGCGCAGGTACTGCGTGATCGTGATGAGCTCGCAGCCCGCGTCGTGCAGCGCGTGCAGAGCCTCGCTGATCTCCTCGCGCTCCTCGCCCATGCCCAGGATGAGGTTCGACTTGGTGACCAGACCGGCCTCGCGGGCGCGGGTGATGACCTCGAGCGAGCGCTCGAAGCGGAAGCCGGGGCGGATCCGCTTGAAGATGCGCGGCACGGTCTCCACGTTGTGCCCGAGGACCTCGGGGCGGGACGAGAAGACCTCGGCCAGCTGGTCGGGGTCCGCGTTGAAGTCGGGGATGAGGAGCTCGACCTTGGTCTTGCCCTCGGCGCGCTCCGCCGTCATCGCGTGGATCTGGCGCACGGTCTCCGCGTACAGCCAGGCGCCGCCGTCGTCCAGGTCGTCGCGGGCGACGCCGGTGATCGTGGCGTAGTTCAGGTCCATCGTGACGACGGACTCACCGACGCGGCGCGGCTCGTCGCGGTCGAGCGCCTGCGGCTTGCCCGTGTCGATCTGGCAGAAGTCGCAGCGCCGGGTGCACTGGTCACCGCCGATGAGGAAGGTGGCCTCGCGGTCTTCCCAGCACTCGTAGATGTTGGGACAGCCCGCCTCCTGGCAGACCGTGTGCAGGCCCTCGCTCTTCACGAGGTTCTGCATCTTGGTGTACTCGGGGCCCATTTTCGCCCGGGTCTTGATCCACTCGGGCTTGCGCTCGATCGGGGTCTGGGCGTTCCGGACCTCAAGGCGCAGCATCTTGCGTCCGTCGGGTGCGACTGCGGACACATCGGCTCCCTGTAGCTTCGATTCTTCGGCGCACACCAGGGTACGCCCGTCATGTCTGTGGGCTTACGCTCGGCCAACCTCTGGCCGACGGGGTGCATTCCCCGAAGCCCGTGCCGGTCTAGGCGCTCGCCTTCTCGGCCTCCGGGCGCTCAACCGCGTTGTCGGCCGATTTCTCCACCGCCCGCGGCTTGAGCTCGGCGTTCTCCAGCACATCGCGCAGGTGCTTCTCGGCGACGGGCAGGATGTCGGCGATCGTGACCTCGCGCCCCAGCTCGTACGAGACCGATGTCACGCCCGCGTCGCGGATGCCGCACGGGATGATCTTGTCGAACCAGGTGTTGTCCGGGTTCACGTTCAGCGCGAAGCCGTGCATCGTGACGCCCTTGGCGACGCGGATGCCGATGGCCGCGATCTTGCGGTCCTCGCGGCGCTGGCCCGCGTTGGACGGCGCGTACTCCGGGCCGTTGAACCGGGCGTCGAACTCGTCGTCCTGCGTCCGGGGGTCGAAGTCCAGCGTGAGGCCGCCGAGGGCCGGACGCTGCTCGACGGGGTCGCCGAGGACCCACACGCCGCTGCGGCCCTCGACGCGGGACGTCTCCAGGCCAAACTCCGCACACGTACGGATAAGCGCCTCTTCCAGGCGGCGTACGTGTGCTACGACGTCCACCGGGCGCGGCAGCTTCTGGATCGGGTAGCCCACGAGCTGGCCGGGGCCGTGCCAGGTGATCTTGCCGCCGCGGTCCACGTCGACCACGGGGGTGCCGTCCAGCGGGCGCTCGCTGTCCTCGGTGCGGCGGCCCGCGGTGTAGACCGGCGGGTGCTCGAGCAGCAGACACGTGTCCGGGAGCTCGTCGGCGAAGCGGGCGGCGTGTACGCGGCGCTGCTCGTCCCAGGCCTCCTGGTATTCGACCGAGTCCGGGCCGAAGCCGAGACGGACGAACTGAAACTCACTCACGGCAAGTGCCTCCCTAGAACCTGCACCGTGCACATATCGCGCCCCCGGCCACTGTACGGGCAGCGGATTCTCGTCAGTCCTCCGGTCAATCCTCACACGATCGGATGAATGCGGGTCGAAGGCCCCGATGAGGCCTGTGAGGGCCGCTACATTCACGCCGTTCATAGAGCCATAAGGGCTGCTCAAGCAACGCCCGAAAGGCAGGAGACCGCACAGCTGATGACGGAACGACCTCCGCAGCGCACGCCCAACCGCCAGCTAGCCGCGCTCATCTCAGAAGCCGGTTTCTCCAATGCGGGGCTCGCGCGCCGCGTCGATCAGCTGGGCCTCGAGCACGGTCTCGATCTGCGGTACGACAAGACATCGGTGACCCGCTGGCTGCGCGGTCAGCAGCCGCGCGGCACCACGCCCGCCCTCATCGCGGAGGTCTTCACCCGGCGGTTAGGGCGCAGACTCTCCGCGCAGGACCTCGGCCTCGACGCGTGTGCGCCGGTGTACGCCGGGCTCGAATTCGCGGCGAGCCCCGAAGAGGCGATCGACATCGTCGGCGGGCTCTGGCGCAAGGACTCCGGGAGCCATGCCGAACTGCGCAAGATCGCGTTCACCCCGGCCGGGCTCGTCGTCCCCAGCAGAGACTGGCTGATCGGCCGCGCCGACGACCGGGTGGGGCGCGGCGAGCACGGACTGAACGGCGGCAGAGTGCCCACCCAGGGGCGCCCGGCCGTGCCCCGCCAGCGCAAGGAGCCCGAGCGGGGCGCCGGGGCGAGAGTGACCAGCGGTGACATCTCGGCCCTGCGCTCCGTCGGCGAGCTCTTCCGGGCGCTCGACCACGCGTACGGCGGCGGGCACGCCCGGCAGGCACTCGTGCGCTATCTGGAGCACGAGGCCGAGCCGATGCTGCGCGGCACATACGGCGAGCAGGCCGGGCGGCGGCTCTTCGGCGCCGCCGCCGACCTGACCCGGCTGGCGGGCTGGACCTCGTACGACATCGCGGCGCACGGGCTCGCCCAGCGCTACTACGTCCAGGCGCTGCGGCTCTCGCAGGCGGCGGGCGATCGCGCGTACGGCTCGTACGTCCTGATCACGATGAGCCGGCAGGCCGTCTACCTCGGGCACGGCAGAGAGGCGGTGCAGCTGGCGCGGGTGGCGCAGCAGGGCGTCGGGTCGTCCGCACCGCCCGTCGTACAGGCCCTGCTGCACTCTGTCGAAGCGCGCGGGCACGGGGTGCTCGGCGAGGTGCGGGCGTGCACGGCGTCGATGGTGCGCGCCGAGCGGGCCCTGGAGACGTCACGGCCGGGCGACGAGGTCCCGTACTGGGCGCGGTTCTTCGACGAGGCGCAGCTCGCGGACGAGTTCGGGCACTGCCACCGCGACCTCCAGCAGTACCGCGTCGCCGCGCAGCACGCGGAGCGCTCGCTCCAGCTGCGCGCCCCCGGGTACGCCCGCAGCCGCCTGTTCTGCCGGGTGGTGCTCGCCTCCTCGCGCCTGGGCCTCGGCGAGCTGGAGCAGGCCTGCCAGCTGGGCGCGGAGGCGGCGCAGGCGGCGGGCGAGATGCGGTCGGTGCGAGCGCTCGAGTACGTACGCGACTTCGAGCGGCGTCTTGAGCCGTACCGCGACGCGGCGGCGGTGCGCGGATACCGGGACCGGGTCGCGGCGCTGAGCTGAGCGATCGGGTGCGAAGTAAGGGGCGGGCCTGCGCAGGCCCGCCCCTTACACATGCGCCCTCGGGCGTACGGGTTCAGCCCAGGCGGGCAATCTCCTGCGGAGTGAGTGCCTCGTCCCACGTGGTGAGTTCGTCGAGGTCGCCGCGCAGGCTCGCCTTCTCCGTGCCGATGGACCGCAGCGGCAGGGGGATCGACGCCGCGACGCTCCCGACCCGCCGCCCGTCGGCGTACAGGGTGGTGTGCCCCGGAGTCGTCACCCACGTCAGGCGGGTCCAGCGGTCGAGGGGCAGCGTGTAGTCGAAGCTGTGGTCGGCCGTGCCGTACCGCGTGAAGCCGACCTTCCCGGTGCCGTGCTGCATCAGCTTCAGCGCGCCCGCCCTGGAACTGAGCAGGACCTGGTCCCCGGTCCGGGCCGTCGGGCGGACCTGCACGGACGCGGTCCACGGCTCGGCGACGTCCAGACCGCCGAAGCCCACGCCGTCCCGGTCGGAGTCGAAGCGCCACGCCTTGCCGCGCACGCCGTCCACGGGAGTGGGGTTGTTGATGATGTACGAGGTGCCGGGCAGGCCGCCCGCCGTGTCCTCGGCGAGGATCGTGTTGCCGGGACTGCCCGCGTACGTCCAGCCGCTGGGGTACGAGGCGTCGTCGAACGTCCAGTGATGGCTCGGCCTGCCCTCGACGCGGGGCGGCAGCGGTGCGGGCGTGGTGCCCGGCGGGTCGCCGATGCGGGCGGTGCGGGCCCGGAAGTCGGCGAGCGTGTCCGGCGTCGCGGTCCTGTTCCAGGTGCGGTCGGCGAGGATCGCGCGGGCGCCCGCCATGCTCTGCTCGAAGTACCCGTCGTCCGCCCAGAAGTTGTAGTCGGCCCAGTTGGTGACGCCGGAGCCGAGCATGTCGGGGTCGGTGTTCGGCGCCCAGCTGTCGTACATCCAGGGCTCGTCCGGATACAGGTGGTGGTAGTTGTTCGGGGTGTCGTAGAACGGGCCGATGGCGATCTCGTCGTGCCCGGGGATCTCCGGTTCGGCGCCCGGGCCCTCCCAGGTGAGGAAGACGACCGGGGCGTGGACCTTCTGCTGGGGCGCTTCGAGGTGTTCGGAGCCGTTGTAGACGGCCGTGCGCTTGCCGTGCGAAGCGACCACGTCGTCCAGGGTGTTGATGTAGCGGTTGAGGAGGTCGCCGAGCGTGGACACGTCGGGTGAGCTCGCCAGATGGTTCCGCACGCGCGGGCACTGGGCGAGCTGGCCGGGGACCTCCTCCGCGCCGATCGAGAACAGCGGCGCGTCGAACCAGCCGGCGAACTCGTCGACGATCTCCTTCGACTTCGCGATCGCCTTGTCGCTGGTCATGTCGATGATCCAGTCGGGCGTGAGGTGCGAGTGCGTGTGTGCGCCCGAGCACGCGCCGGCGCCGGACCCGAAGCCGATCCCGAAGGCCTCGCTGATCACGGTGGCATGACCGGGAAGTTCGAGGCCGGGCATCAACTGCACGTGATGGCGGGCCGCGAAGGCCTTCAGATGCTCGATGTCGGCGCGGCTGTAGCTGTGCCTGGGGTCGGCGAGGCCCGGGAACTCAGGGCTGTACAGGCGGAAGCCCTCGGACTCGGAGAGGTGCAGGAAGAGGGTGTTGAGCTTCTGGTCGCCCATCCTGCGGATCAGGTTCTCCAGGTAGGGGATCTTCCAGTACTTGCGGCCCGCGTCGAGGTGGACCATGCGGATCGCCTGCGCGGGGCGGTCGGTGGAGCGGGCGCGGGGCACGGCGCGGTGGTCGTCGGCCGTGGAACGCAGGAGCTGGAGGAGGGTGCGGGTGCCGTAGTAGAGGCCGTGGGTGGAGGCGGCTTCGATGCGGACCGGGCCCGCGCTGTCGAAGGTGTAGCCCTCCGAGCCGAGCTTCCCCTCGGCGGTGAGGCCGAGCGTGATGTCGCCGTCGGCGGGTCGGCCCGTGCGGTGGTCCGTGAGAGGGGCGATGCGGGGAGTGATGCCGGTGACTTGCTTGATCTCCGTACGGAGCTGGGCGGCGAGCTTGCGTACGGACTGGTGTGCGGGGCCGGGGAATTCGCTGCGGCCCGGGGGGAGCGCGGTGGCGGAACCCGCGCGCGGGTCGATCAGGATGCGGGTGCGCTCGGTGAGGTGCGTACGGCCGTCGAGCGCGGTCCAGTCGGTGGGGCGGGGGACTACCGAGGGCGCTGTGGTCCCCGATGCGGTTGCGGTGGTCGGCAAAGATAGACCTCCCATGAATAGGCCGAGGATGAGCGATATCACCGGGATGGTGCGACGCACGTGAGTCCTCCCGCGGCTTGGCGATCCGGTGGGACCGTAGCCGTGGGGTACCGGTGTGGCAAGGGAAGTTGCAGGGATGCGCGGGAAAGGTCGGAAGCCTCCGTGTGGGGGGTGCGGAGGCTTCCGGGGCTGGCTTCTGGGGCGAAGGGGGTTACGGGGGGGGCCTATTGGTGGGTGGGGTGGGCGGGTGGATGGTCGGGCGGGTCAGGCCGCCATGGGGAGCTCCCCGGTCCCGTACGCGGGGTCCGCGCCCAGGTCCGCGAGCGCGGCCCGCGCCGCGCGGCGGCCCGAGTACAGCGCGCCCT
Source organism: Streptomyces sp. NPDC059900 (assembly GCF_050270335.1). Lineage (NCBI taxonomy): Bacteria > Bacillati > Actinomycetota > Actinomycetes > Kitasatosporales > Streptomycetaceae > Streptomyces > Streptomyces sp. NPDC059900. The sequence continues at coordinate 6,514 of NZ_JBNNJZ010000192.1, read as the reverse complement.
GCACCGTGCTGGTGTCCCGGTGGGCCCCGCACACGTAGAGCCCCGCGAGCAGCCGCACCGGGCGGCGCAGATCGTGCGGGGGCGGCATCGCGGGCACCGCGTCGCGGGTGTGATGGACGGCGAGGGTTTCCCAGCCCGCGGTCGATGTGCCGTACAGATCGGCGAGATGGGCGAGGACGGCGCGCTCGTCCGGCGGCGGACCGAGGACGGTCGACGAGATGAGTGCCCGGCCCGAGGGGGCGCGCGAAGGGTCGACAAGGCTGACCACGGCCGTGTGCGCGACCGGACCCGAGCGGTCGGCGTCGAGCAGCAGCGCGGGCTCGGCCAGCGGCGGCTGGGGGGCCGCGTGGTGCAGCACGGTCACCTGGTGGAAGGGCGGTACGCGCAGGCCGGGGAGGAGTCCGGCGGCGGCGTGGGCGTCGGTGGCCAGCAGGACGGCGCGGCAGTTCACTTCGCCGTGGTCCGCGGTCGTGACCGAGGTGGTGGAGACGGCGGTGACGCGTACGCCGGTGCGTATCGTCCCCGGCGGCAGTGCGGCCGCCAGGAGCTCGGGCAGCACCTCGGCGCCGCCCTCGGGCAGGCACAGGCGGCCACGCGCGAAGGAGTGCAGGGCGAGGTCCGCGCACCGGCTGGACGTCGTGAGGTCCGGGTCGCAGAGGAGCGCCGAGAGCAGCGGGCGCAGGAAGCCGTTGACGGTGCGCGCGGGCAGGCCGCGGGAGAAGAGGGCCTTGGCCGCGGGGAGTTCGGGGCGGGTCATCAGGCGCTCCGGGGGCGTCGCCGCGAGCCGGGCGAGTGCCGCGCCGAGGCGGGCCTGGTCGAGCGCGCCGCCGAGGGGGGTGGTGCGCGGGGCGGTCCGTGTCGTCCGCGGCCCCCTGGGGGCGGCTGCGAGGGCGCGTGCGGCGGTGAGTGCGCCCCTTGCGCGCCGGGGCCCGGTGGGCTCGACGGCGCGGTGGTGCCGTCCGTCGCTGTGCACCAGGACACCGGGCACGAAGGGCCTCAGCACGAGTGCGTCGAGCCCCGGCGTGCGGCGCAGCTCGGGATACGACGTGGTGAGTAGTTGACCGATCCTGTCGAGCCGGAAGCCGTCGACCTTCTCCGTCGACATGCGTCCGCCCACGTAAGGGGCGGCCTCCAGGACGACGGTCGTTACACCGGCCCTGGTCAGCTGGTGGGCGGCCGACAGTCCCGCGACCCCCGCTCCCACGATGACGACATCCGCATGGTGCGCAGGCTCAAGCACGGGCCCCTCCCCGGGGTAGCGCGGCTGCTGGGGACGTCATGCCCTCAACAGGGCTTCGGAATCACGGAGTTCCGCACGAGGGTAGGAGCCCTGACGTCCGGCGGCAGTCGCGCATCGACCGTGCACGGTCGCACGCCGGTCGCACGGAGGTCGCACATCGCTCGCCCGTCGATCGCAGCCGTGAAGAAGGCGAACGGTGCGCCGCCCTCTATCGCAGCGCCGCGCGGATCGACTCCTCGATGCCGGGGAACGCGAACGAGAATCCCGACTCCAGGAGCCGGGTCGGCAGGACCCGCTGGCTGCCGAGCACGTCACCGGCCATCTCGCCGAGCACGACGCGCAGCGCGGGCGACGGTGCCGTGAAAAGCGTGGGCCGGTGCAGCACCCGCCCCATCGCGGCCGTCACCTCACGGTTGGTGCGCGGTTCGGGCGCCGTCAGATTGACGGGACCCGAGAGCGACTCCGTGTCGAGCAGGTGCCGCAGCGCGGCCACCGCGTCGTGCAGCGAGATGTGGCTCCAGTACTGACGGCCGTTGCCGAGGCGACCGCCGAGCCCCGCCTTGAAGAGCGGGAACATCCGCCCCCAGGCACCGCCCTCGCGCGCCACCACCAGGCCGTTGCGCGCGAAGACCGTGCGGATGCCCGCTTCGTGCGCCGCCGCGGCCGCGCCCTCCCACTCCACGCACAGGGAGGGCAGGAAGCCCTGTCCGGCGGGAGCACTCTCGTCCACGGCGCGCTGACCGGTGTCTCCGTAGTAGCCGATCGCGCTCGCGTTCAGGAAGACGCGGGGCCGCTCGTCCAGGGAGGCCGCCGCCTCGGCGAGAGCCGTCGTGCCGAGCACCCTGCTGTCGCGGATCTCCTGCTTGTAGGCGGCGGTCCAGCGGTGATCGCCGACTCCGGCCCCCGCCAGATTGACGACGGCGTCACAGCCCGCGAGCCCCGCCGTGTCGACGTATCCCTCCTTGGGGTCCCACCGCACCTCGTGCTGCGTGCGGGGTGCCCGGCGCACGAGCCGCACCACCTCGTGGCCGTCGTCGGCGAGGGATCGGGCCAGCGCCGTTCCGATCAGGCCGGACGCACCGGCCACGGCGATGCGGGACCGCCGCGCTGAGGGGACTGACTGCTCGGTCTCGGTGGGCTCCATGACGCCATCCTGCCCCGGAATCCTGCCGGGAGGCGTCCGGGATGTCCGCCGGGAGGCGTGTGGCGTCCGTCGTCATTACCGGCCGGGAGGCGTGTGGCGTCCGTCGTCATTACTCGCCGGGAGGCATACGGCGTCCGTCGTACAGTGACGCTCATGCCGGACACGAACATACGTACCGCTCTGCCGGACGACGAAGCAGCCCTCGGTCGCATCGACCGCATCACCTGGTCGACCCTGCACGCGGTACAGCCGGCTCCGCGGCCCCCGTACCCGCCGTTCTTCACCGACCGCTTCGGCCCCCGCGACCACTTGGTCGCCGAGCGGCACGGCGTGGTCGTCGGCTACATCCGGCTCGGCTTTCCCACCCCGCTCCTCGCCAACGCCCATGTGCGCCAGATCCTGGGCCTGGCCGTCTCGGACGAGGCGCGCGGCAAGGGAGTGGGCCGCGAGCTGCTCAGGGCCGCGGTCGACGAGGCCCGCCGCCAGGGCGCGCGCCGCATCACCCTGCGGGTGCTCGGCCACAACACCCCGGCGCGGGCCCTCTACGCCTCCGAGGGGTTCGTGATCGAGGGGGTGCTGCCGGGTGAGTTCTTCCTCGACGGCTCTTACGTGGACGACGTGCTGATGGGGCGGGTGCTCTGACGCTCGGGGCACTGCGGGCACTGCGGGCAGTCCGGGCCCGCCGTCCGGCCGACAAGGGCCCGGCACCCGACGGGACCGGCCCGGCGTGCGGCGGGCACGCGCGCGTAGGAGCGTGGGGAGGCCGACCGGAAGGAGCGAACCGATGTTCAGGGTCGCTGCTGCCACTCGGCGGGACCGTGACGAGCCGGGGTGGCTGCGCGGGGCACCGCCGCCCCACTGGGTGCGCTGGCCCCCGCCCGCGCTCCTCGTCCTGATCTGCGTCATCCAGCTGGCCACACCGGTGACGATCGACCTCAGCTTCCTGCTCGCCGCCGTGCCGCCGCTGGCCGCCCTTTCGTACGGCGCCCCGGCCACGGCCCTCTTCGGCGGCGCCGCGGTGCTGCTGCTCCAGATGCCGGGCTTCGGACTGGGCCGCCCGGGGGACAGCGATCTGCTGACGGTGGCCTTCGTGGCGCTGCTGAGCGTCGTGTTCGCCTGGGTACGCAGCCGGCGCGACGCCCAGCTCGTCACCGTGCGCACCGTCGCCGAGGCCGCCCAGTTCGCCGTCCTGCCGCCGCTTCCGGAGCGCGTGGGCCCGGTGCGCTGTGCGGGCCTCTACCGCGCGGCACAGGGCGGGACGCTGGTCGGCGGCGACCTCTTCGACGTACGCAAGGGCACGGTCGGCGTGCGGGCGCTGGTCGGTGACGTGCAGGGGCACGGCCTTGCGGCGGTCGGCACGGTCGCGGCCCTGCTCGGGGCCTTCCGCGAGGCGGTGCTCGACCAGCCCGACCTGGAGGGGGTCGCCGCCCGGCTCGACCGCCGTCTCGTGGTCGATTCCGAGGAGTCCGAGCACGCGGAGCTCTTCGCCACCGCCGCGCTCCTGGAGTTCCGGAACGACGCCTCCGAGCTGCGGATCGTCTCCTGCGGCCATCCGCCCCCGCTGCTGCTGCGGGGCGGGTACGTCGAGGAGCTGACCGTCGCGCCGGGCGCGCCGCTGGGCCTGGGAATCGCCGGGCTCGCCCCGCCCCAGGAGACGAGCCTGGCCCTGAAGCCCGGCGACCGGCTGCTCGTGGTGACCGACGGGGTGACCGAGGCGCGCAACGCCTACGGCACCTTCTACCCGCTGACCGAGCGCGTCGAGGTGCTCTGCGCCGAGGCCCTGGACGACCCCGCGGCGCTGACCTCGGCGGTCTGGCAGGACCTGATGCGGTTCTGCGGGGGAGTGGGGGACGACGTGGCGCTACTGGCGTTCTCGCTGGACCCGGCGCAGTAGCGGGGCCGGGGTCCTGGCGGGAGCGGGGTCGTAGCGGGACCCGGGGCTGCCGGCTCCGGAGTCAGCCGTCTTCGCGTCCGGCGGCCAGGAGCCGCAGTCCGCCCGTCAGTTCGCGCAGGCAGCGCACCGCCAGGTCGGCGGGGGAGCCGGGGCCCTCGGCGGGAGCGTCCGTGGCGGCCCAGGTCTCCAGGGCGAGGCGGACGGCGTCCGTGGCCGCGGCGGCCGTCAGGCGCACGTCGAGGTCGTCTGCGGCGTCTGCGTCGGCGGCGGCGTCCGCTCTGCCGGCGGCCAGGCGGGCGATTACGGGCACGAGCTGCTCCTCGGACTCCTGGTTCACGCGGTACCAGACGGCGCGCAGTGCCGGATCGTCCTGCGCGGCGCGCAGCAGGCCGCGGGTCCACTCCAGTGCCTCGGCCGCGCGGTCGTCCGTCGCGGTGAGCGCGTCGGCGATGGACTGCTCCAGGGCCGTCGGCACTCCCGCGGCCGGGTCGAGCCCCGCCAGGTGGGCCCGCCACTCGGCGGCGCCGCCCGCGAGGAGCGGTGCGACCGCGTCCTGCTTGTTGCGGAAGTACCGGTAGAAGGTGCGCAGCGCCACGCCGGCCCGGCCCGCGATCTCCTCGGCCGTGGTGCCGTCCGGGCCGCGCTCGGCGAAGAGCTCGGCCGCGGCGCGGGCGATGTCGAGCTGCGTGGCGGCCTTGCGGCGCTCGGTCAGCGACGGTTGCGGGGCCTGCGGCGACGGCGATTGCCGCGGGGGCGGGGGTGGTGACGGCTGGGTGCTCACCCCCGCAGCCTACGCGGGATTCTCACCCTGATACATGAATTGTCGGCATGGCAAAACGTGCCACAGAGGCGTACATTGAAATCAGATCGGGAAAGCCGGATCCATGGGCGGATCCGGGAGCCCGGAAGTTGAACGGAGACACCTCATGGACCGCTACGCAGGCCGTCGCGCACTCATCACCGGCGGCGGCTCGGGCATCGGGCAGGCCACCGTCCTGCGGATCCTCGCGGAGGGCGGCAGGGTCGTGGCCGCCGACGTCAGCGAGGCGGGCCTGAAGGACACCGTGGACAAGGCGGGCACCGCGGCGGAGCGCCTCACCACCCTCGTGGTCGACATCTCCGACGAGGCCGCGGTGCGCGAGGGCGTCGCCGCCGCGGTCACCGCGCTCGGCGGCCTGGACGTCCTGGTGAACGCGGCGGGCGTGCTCCGCTCCTCGCATACGCACGAGACCAGCCTGGACTCCTTCGAGCACGTCATACGGATCAATCTCGTCGGCACGTTCCTGGTGATCCGCGAGGCGATCCCGGCCCTCCTCGCGGGAGAGGACGCCGCCGTCGTCAATTTCAGCTCCACCTCCGCGATGTTCGCCCACCCGTACATGGCGGCGTACGCGGCGAGCAAGGGCGGCATCCAGTCCATGACGCACGCGCTGGCCGCGGAGTACGGCAAGCGGGGCATCCGCTTCAATTCCGTCCAGCCCGGCTCCATATCGAGCGGCATGACCGACGGCAGCGGTGCCAGCAGGCAGAGCGTGGGCCCCGGCCTGCCCGAGGACGCCGACATGAGCCTGTTCGTGAAGCTGGCACCCGCCATCGGGCAGGGCTTCGCGGGACCGGAATCCGTGGCCTCCGTGGTCGCCCTGCTCGGCTCGCAGGACGGCAAGTTCATCACCGGAACCGAGGTCCGGGTCGACGGCGGCACCCACTTCTGACAGCCCGGACGCCGTCCGGGGAGGAGGGTTCCGCTGCTGCGGAGCAGCGGATTCCGGTTCACTCGAACGGCGGATCGGGGATCGCGGGCCGCGGGGGCGGGCCGGACAGTCGGACCATGCGTGTCTTGCGTGCGGTGCTCGGCCGCCTGCCCCGGTTCGCGGCGGTGGGGCTCTTGTTGATGTGCGTGCTGTTCGCGGGCCCCGGCGTGGCGGGGGCGTCGGGGCAGGGCGGGCCGCGGCAGGCGAAGGGGCACCCGGCGGGGCAGGCGAGGGGGCATGGGGCGGCCAAGCCCCGGATCGTGCCGCGCTCCGAGTGGCTGGACGGTGCGGAGCGCGGGCCGCCCGCCCGGTATGCCAAGCGGGTCAAGGCGGTGTTCGTGCACCACACGGACACCCCGAACGACTACGACTGCGCCGACGCCCCGCGCACCATCCGCTATCTGTACACCGGCCAGACCGAGAGCAGGCAGTGGGACGACATCGGCTACAACTTCCTCGTCGACCGGTGCGGAACGATCTACGAG
>NZ_JBNNJZ010000191.1:0-13947 GCF_050270335.1 Streptomyces sp. NPDC059900 | reverse complement strand
CAGGGGTAGACATGGTCTGCTCCGGGAGGTGGGAGAGGCTGGCCGTCGCAGAACGCGAACGGGCTGTGAACGTAAGCCCGCACCGAGCCCCCTCTCCTTGTCCGTCCGGACAGCGTTCGACCCCGGCTCCCTGTCCGCACGGACAACGCCCGGACATCTCCAGCACCGCGGCCCGTTCAGGCGGCGGGGAAAGGGCTCCCGCCGACGCTTGTGCAGGTCAGGCGCAGTTGGAGCATGGCGGCCAGCCGGTGCTCCGGGTCGTCGAGGTCCAGGCCGGTCAGGGCGGCGGCCCTGCGGACCCGGTAGCGCAGGGTGTTGGGGTGCACGTTCAGTTGCCGGGCCACCCGGGCGACATCGCCGAAGGCGTCCAGGTACAGCAGCAGGGAGCGGGCCAGATCGGTGCCGTGCTCGGCGTCCCTGGCGGCCAGGGCCGCTACCGCCGGGTGGCGTATCTCCTGGTGTTTGTCGAGGAGTTCGAGCAGGTCTCGCACCATGAGCGGGGCGGTGAGGCGGCTGTGCGTGTCCACGGCACGGTCGGGTGTGCGGGCCAGGAGGCGCAGGGCGTGGTGGCCGCGCAGTTTGACCGCCGGGATGTCGTCGAGCCGGGCCGCGGTGCCCGCGAGGACGGCCTGGGCGGGGGTTCTCGTGTGGCGGCGCAGTGCGGCCACGAGGTCGCCGGCCCAGCGCAGCACCGGTTCGTCGTCGGGCTCGCCGCCCTCGGGGCGGGCAGAGTCCGGGCGTGCGGAATCGGTGCGGCCGGAATCGGGGCGCGGTGATTCGGGCAGCATCGCGTAGATCTGCCCGCACGCCTGGGCGACCAGGGCGTTGGTGCGGTACGCGGCGGCGTGCACGGAGACGATCTCGGCCGCCTCGGCGCGGCGCACGTCCGCGCCGCTGGTGTCGCCGTCGTCGGCGTGGGGTTCGCGGAGGTCGACCGCGACGACGCGGGCCGCGGCGGACGGTGCGATCCCCAGGTGGACGGCGACCGCCCCGGAGTTGAAGCGGCCGGTCAGCAGACCGTGGGCGAGGTCGGCCCTTGAGGGCAGCCGGGCGGCCGAGTCGCCCTGGTAGTAGTGGTCGACCAGTTGGGAGGCGGCGAGCCGGGCGGCGCCGCGCATGGCCTCGGCGGAGCGCTCGGCGAGCGGGCGCCCGCCCTCCTGTACCCAGATGGTGCCGAGCGGGCGGGGGCCCGCGTTGATGCCGATGACGAGCCGCCGCCGGATGCCCATCTCCGGCCGCTCCTCGACCTCGACCAGTTCGTCGGTGCGCACCCGCCGGTAGACATAGACGCCCCACTGCCGGAGCAGGGCGAGGTAGGGCTCGGGGCAGTTGCGGCCGAGGATGGACCGGCGGCGCAGCTCGTCGGCCTCGTCGCCCGAGTCCGAGTAGGCCATGACGCGGTGTGCGCTGTCCTCGATGCTGACCACGCCGTGGGTGAGGGTGGCGACGGTCTGGGCGAGGGAGTAAAGGTCCCCTCGGGTGTCGGGTCCCGCGGCGCCGCGCTCCCCCGCGCCGCGCACCGCGGCCTCGACCTCGTGCCAGCGGGTGGCGACGGGGACGGTGCAGACGGCGACCCCCGCCTTCTCGCCCGCCGCGCGCAGGAGTTCGGGCAGCCCTTCCTCGCTGTCCGCGCACTTCACGGCCACGGCGGCGGCGCCCGCCTTGCCCGCGGCGGCGACGACGGCGATCGCGTCGGCGCCGCGTGCCCCGATCGCCAGGACCAGCGCGCCCCTGGCGTCCGCGAGGGTGTCCCCCGGTTCCGCGATGATGGCGCCCCTGACCTCCGCCGCACGCGGGTCGGCGCGGACGACGGCACCGTCGAACGCCGCGACGATCCGGCCGAGCGCCGTCCGTGGACTGTCTGCTGCGCTGCTGTCGGCCGGATCCATCCCCGCAGGGTAAGGGGCTCCAGGTCAGCGGCGCACCCTGGGCATTCCCAGGCCGATCCAGGAGATGATCTCGCGCTGGATCTCGTTGTTGCCGCCGCCGAAGGTGAAGATGACGGCGCTGCGGTAGCCGCGTTCCAGTTCGCCGTGCAGGACGGCGCCCGCGGAGCCTTCCTTGAGGACGCCCGCCGAGCCGACCACTTCCATCAGCCAGGCGTACGCGTCCCTGCGCGCCTCGGAGCCGTAGACCTTCACGGCGGAGGCGTCCTGGGGGGTGAGGGTGCCCTCCTGGACGGCGTTGACCATCTGCCAGTTGAGGAGCTTCATCGCGTCCAGCTTGGTGTGTGTCTTGGCCAGGCGCTGGCGCACCCAGCCCAGGTCGATGACGCGGCGGCCGTCGGCGAGCTTGGTGTCGGCGGCCCAGCGCTGCACGTTGTGGAAGGCGCGGATGGCCATGGTGCCGTGCGCGGCGAGGGTGACGCGTTCGTGGTTGAGCTGGTTGGTGATGAGCCGCCAGCCCTTGTTCTCCTCGCCGACGCGGCGTGCGACCGGGACGCGGATGTTCTCGTAGTAGCTGGCGGTGGTGTCGTGCGAGGCGAGGGTGTTGATGATGGTGCAGGAGTAGCCGGGGTCGGACGTCGGCACCAGGAGCATGGTGATGCCCTTGTGGGCGGGGGCGTCCGGGTCGGTGCGGACGGCGAGCCAGACCCAGTCGGCGGTGTCGCCGTTGGTGGTCCAGATCTTCTGGCCGTTGACGACATACTCGTCGCCCTCCCTGACCGCCTTCGTCTTCAGCGCCGCGAGGTCGGTGCCCGCGTCCGGCTCGCTGTAGCCGATCGCGAAGTCGAGTTCACCGGAGAGGATCTTGGGCAGGAAGTACGCCTTCTGCTCGTCGGTGCCGAACTGCATGAGGGTCGGTCCGACGGTGTTCAGGGCCATCAGGGGCAGCGGGACGCCGGCCTGGGCGGCCTCGTCGAAGAAGATGAACTGCTCCATCGGCGAGAGTCCGCGTCCGCCGTACTCCTCGGGCCAGCCGACGCCGAGCCAGCCGTCGGCGCCGAGCCTGCGGATGGTCTCCCGGTAGAACCGCTTCTGCGCGGCCGGGTCGGCGTAGCGCGCGTAGGCGTTGTCGGGCACCAGCTCGGCGAAGTACGTGCGCAGCTCGGTGCGCAACTGCCGCTGCTCGGGCGTGTATTCGAGGTGCACGGCCCCTCCTGCTCTTGCTGGGCTCTCCCGGCTCGGGCTTGACGGCGCACACAGTAGAACGCGTTTCAGTAATTGGGAATGGCGGTGACACATGCGGTAGCGGCGACGTAGAGCACCTGAGCCGCTCCCCACTCGACGAAGGTCTCCGAATGATCCATCCCGATCGACTAGAGCAGCCGGCGCGAGGGCACATTGCTCTCCTGCGTGACCGCAACCACCTCCGCACCGCCGGGGGTGACCACCTCCCGCGCCCAGCGGACCGCGGCAGCCACCGCCTCCCGCCCGTACCCGGCCCCCCAGTGCTCGGGCAGCAGCTGGTACGACACCTCGACCCGCCCCGCACGACGCGGATCCGCTGCGACCTGCACGCCGCCGATCACCGTCCCGTCCGATCGCAGCACCACGCTGAAAGCACCGCGCGCACCGACGCAGTGCTGCTCGCGCAGGCGCAGTGTCGATTCATCGACCGGACCGCCCAGATGCCGGCGGACGTCCGGGTCCGTCCAGAGCCGCGCCATGGCGGGGACGTCACCGGCCTCGATCGGGCGCAGGACCAGGCGGTCCGTGGTCAGGGCGGTGGGCCAGGGGAGCGTGATCGGCGAGGGTGGCATGGGCTGATCCTGCCGGAGCTGTCTGCCGGGTCCGGACGCGGGTCCGCCCCGGCAGCCGGGGGCTGTCGGGGCGGGCCTGTGGTGACGGGGTGTTGCTCAGCCGAGGAGGCTCAGGGCCTTGTTCAGGGTGGCCGACGGGCGCATGACCGCCGCCGCCTTGGCCTCGTCGGGCTGGTAGTAGCCGCCGATGTCGGCGGGCGAGCCCTGGACCGCGTTCAGCTCGTCGACGATGGTCTGCTCCTGCTCGACCAGCGTCTTGGCCAGCGGGGCGAACTCCTTGGCGAGCTCGGCGTCCGCGGTCTGCTTGGCCAGCTCCTGGGCCCAGTACATGGCCAGGTAGAAGTGGCTGCCGCGGTTGTCGATGCCGCCGAGGCGACGCGTCGGCGACTTGTCGTTCTCCAGGAAGCTCGCCGTGGCGCGGTCGAGGGTGTCCGCCAGGACCTGGGCGCTCGCGTTGTCCGTGGTCTGCGCGAGGTGCTCGAAGCTGGAGGCCAGGGCCAGGAACTCGCCCAGGCTGTCCCAGCGCAGGTAGTCCTCGCGGACCAGCTGCTGGACGTGCTTGGGGGCGGAGCCGCCCGCGCCCGTCTCGAAGAGGCCGCCGCCGTTCATGAGCGGGACGATCGAGAGCATCTTGGCGCTGGTGCCCAGCTCCAGGATCGGGAAGAGGTCCGTGAGGTAGTCACGCAGCACGTTGCCGGTGACCGAGATGGTGTCCTCGCCGCGGCGGATGCGCTCCAGGGAGAACGCGGTCGCGTCCACCGGCGACATGATCTCGATCTGCAGCCCGTCGGTGTCGTGCTCGGGCAGGTACGCCTTGACCTTCGCGATGAGCTGCGCGTCGTGCGCGCGGGTCTCGTCGAGCCAGAAGACGGCCGGCGAGCCGGTGGCGCGGGCGCGGTTGACGGCCAGCTTGACCCAGTCGCGGATCGGCTCGTCCTTGGTCTGGCACATCCGGAAGATGTCACCGGCGGAGACGGCCTGCTCCAGGACGACGTTGCCCGCCGAGTCGAGCGCGCGCACCGTGCCGGGCGCGGCGATCTCGAAGGTCTTGTCGTGGCTGCCGTACTCCTCGGCCTTCTGCGCCATGAGGCCGACGTTGGGCACGGAGCCCATCGTCGAGGGGTCGAAGGCGCCGTTGGCGCGGCAGTCGTCGATGACGACCTGGTACACGCCGGAGTAGCTGGAGTCGGGAAGGACCGCGAGGGTGTCGTGCTCGCCGCCGTCCGGGCCCCACATGTGGCCGGAGGTGCGGATCATCGCGGGCATCGAGGCGTCGACGATGACGTCGGACGGCACGTGCAGGTTGGTGATGCCCTTGTCGGAGTCGACCATCGCGAGCTCCGGGCCCTCGGCGAGCTCGGCCTCGAAGGACGCCTTGATCTGCTCGCCCTCGGGCAGCGCGCCCAGGCCGTTGAGGATCCCGCCGAGGCCGTCGTTCGGGGTCAGGCCCGCACCGGCGAGCGCCTCGCCGTACGCGGCGAACGTCTTCGGGAAGAAGGCGCGCACGACGTGCCCGAAGATGATCGGGTCGGAGACCTTCATCATGGTGGCCTTGAGGTGCACGGAGAACAGCACGCCGTCGGCCTTGGCCTTGGCGATCTGCGCGGTGAGGAACTCGCGCAGCGGGCCGACGCGCAGCACGGAGGCGTCGACGACCTCGCCCGCCAGGACCGGTACGGACTCGCGCAGCACGGTGGTGCTGCCGTCCTCGCCGGTGAACTCGATGCGCAGCGTGTCTGCCTCGGCGACGACGGCGGACTTCTCCGTGGAGCGGAAGTCGTCGACGCCCATGGTGGCGACGTTCGTCTTCGAGTCGCCGGTCCAGGCGCCCATGCGGTGCGGGTGCGCCTTGGCGTAGTTCTTGACCGAGGCGGGGGCGCGGCGGTCGGAGTTGCCCTCGCGCAGGACCGGGTTGACGGCGCTGCCCTTGACCTTGTCGTAACGGGCGCGGATGTCCTTCTCCGCGTCGGTCTTCGGGTCGTCCGGGTAGTTCGGCAGCGCGTAGCCCTGCGACTGGAGCTCGGCGACGGCCGCCTTCAGCTGCGGGATCGAGGCCGAGATGTTCGGCAGCTTGATGATGTTGGCGCCGGGCGTCTTGGCCAGCTCGCCGAGCTCGGCGAGGGCGTCGTCGATGCGCTGGCTCTCCTCGAGGAACTCGGGGAAGAGCGCGATGATGCGCCCCGCCAGGGAGATGTCACGGCTCTCCACGCCGACCCCGGCCGTCGAGGCGTAGGCCCTGACCACCGGCAAGAACGAATACGTCGCGAGGGCCGGGGCCTCGTCGGTCTGGGTGTAGATGATGGTCGAGTCAGTCACCGGGTGCTCCGCTCCACGTCTGCAACATTGCTCGACATCAAGATATCTCGTGATCGCCCTGTGCCACGAAGCGGCCCCGATTCCGTACGTCACAGACCGTAGCGCCCGTGACGTTCCGTGGCGGACCGTGTGTATAGCGACGTCAGCGCGTCAGGAGCAGCGCGTCTCCCACCGCGCGCTCGGAACCGTCCGACGGGGAGTTGATCACCTTGCCGTGCACCGCCATCGTGACGGAGCCGCCCCCGTCCAGGGCCATGGCGCGCACCGCCCCGAGCGACTTCATCAGCTCCGCTCCTTCGTTGAGGCCGAAGCCGTCGCTGTGGCCGGGCTGCCGCCCGTCCGCGCCCACCAGGAGCATGCGGCCCTGCCGGTCGACCCCCAGGAGCATGCGCGGATTGCGCTTGATGCCCCAGATGTACGCGAAGGAACGGTCACCGGCGCGCTCGATGCCGTCGGCGGCGTAGTTCACCGCGATCTCGCCATCGCGCACCAGCTCGGGGCCGCCGTTGACGATGTCGTCCTGCGGGCCGAGCTCCAGCTCCCGGCCCCGCTCGTCCAGGATCCGCTCGCGCAGTTTCAGCGTGCCGCCCGGCTTCGCATGCGTACGCAGCCAGGTGGCACCGGTGCCGATGCCCGCCAGGACGCTGCCGCCGCCGGGCACGGCGCCGCCGCGCGGGCGCAGCTCCTGGACGCGTCCGCCCGCGTCGAGGACCGCCTCCACCCCGTCGCCCGCGGGAGTGTCCGCGCCGAGCTCGTCGGTGAACTTCACGATCTCGTCCGGGTCGGTGCAGGTCACGTCGTGCTGCGGGCGCTGGGTCGGGGCGTCGCCGCCGACACCGCCGCAGTTGCGCACCAGGCCGGGCACGCGGTTGATGCCGTCCACGACCGCCGACGCCCCGCCCGCGCCGACCCTCAGATCCGTGCCGAGCTTCCTGAACTCCGGGCGCAGGCCGTCGCCGCGCAGCACCGCCGCGATCCGGCCGCCGGTCGCCGCGCTCTGCAGCTCCCCGTCGTAGGCGGCGATGCCCGCCGCCGCACCCGGCACGCCGTCCTTGCCCTCCATGACGAAGAAGCCCGCGTTGACGGCGAGCAGCGCGTCGCCGCCCGCGGCCATGCCGCTCACCGTCTCGCGCCCCGCCACGCCCTTTCCGTACGTGCCCTTCAGTGCGCCGCGGTAGCGCTTCGGGTCGATGACGGCCACCTTGACCCGGGCCGTTCCGGTGCCGGGCACACCATCGGCGCCGGTCCACTCGCTCACCGCGTCGAACCCGGCCGCGGCGATGGCCTTCCGTGCGGCGTCGGCATCGGTCCGTGCGGCGTACTGCCCCACCCGGACCCGCACCCCGATCACCCCGGTCCTGTCGGACCCCCGCGGCCATGAGACCGGCTCGACGCGCGGGGCGAACCCGGCGCCGCGCACCCGCCCGGCCAGCGCCTCGCCGTCCTGCCGGGCGGCGAGCTGAGCACCGCCGGCGCGCACCGTGACCGTCCAGTGATCGGCACCGGGGCGCCCCGAGACGACCCCCTGGTACAGATCGACCCCGGAGGCGAGGCGGTCGTGCTGCCAGTCGGCGACCGGCTCCGGCGCGGCGGCCGTCACAGCGGCGGCGGTGTCCCCGTACCGGTCGACGACGACACCGGGGGCGAGCAGCCCCGTCGCGGCGGCGGCGACCACCGACACCCGCACGGCGGCTCTGAACGGACGGCGGGCAAGGGCCACGGGAACTCCTGGGGCGCGTAGGGACACCCGCAGCGAACGCGAGCGTGCGGACGGAGATCGATCCCAGGAGTGAATACCAGAAGTCGGGCCGGAAAACAGGGCCCTGACCCCGCATCAGCGAACGATTACGCCGGCCCTTGCGCGCACCGGGTTCAGTCCCCGCCGCCGGCGGAGCGCGCGCGGTGCCTGCGTACCGCGTCGCGATTCGCGCACCGCCCGGAGCAGTAGCGCTGCCGCCCGGTGCGGGAGGTGTCGGCGAAGATCGTGGCGCATCCGGTCACGGCGCACCGCCGGAGCCTGTGCATGCCCCGCCCCGACAGGTACAGCGCCGTCCCCACGGAGATCAGCTGGGCCAGCAGGGCGCCGAGCGGCAACCGGTCGTCGCGGTAGTGCAGGTGCCAGCCCGAGCCCGCGTGGTCGGTCAGCCGCGGATGGCCGGCCGATGCCGCGAGCATCCCGTTGAGCAGCCCGGCGCGCTCCTCCTCGCCGCCCGCGTCGACCACTTTCTCCCACGCGTCCAGTGCCTCCAGGGTGCGGCCGAGGTCCTCCGGCCCGACCGGATGATCGAGCACGAGCCCGGCGGCGCGGCAGCGGTCCGCGAGTTCCCCGGCGGTCTCCGGACGCCGGTTGGCGAGGTCGGCGGCCAGGTTCACGACTTCCTCGCCGTAAGGGTTGAGGTGCATAAGACCATTACATCAGGCTGTCCGTCATGACTCGACCCACCGCAGACCGCGGCATCCGCACAGAGCGGGACGACCACACCCGCGTACGGCAGGCGACGCAGGACGACGTCGCGGAGCTCGTACGCCTGCGGGCACTGCTGTTCGAGAACCTCGGCGGCGAGTACTTCGCCCCGGCATCGGGCGACACCGGCTGGCGGCATGCCCTGGCGGTGGTCCTGAAGGAGCAGTCGGCCGCAGAGGGCATGCGGATCCTCGTCGTGGACGACGGCGCACGGGGCCTTGCCGCCTGCGCCGTCGGCTCGGTCGAGCAGCGGCTGCCCGGCCCGCACCTGGGCAACGGCCGGGTCGGGCTCGTGATCGGCGTGGTCACCGACCCGGAGCACCGGCGGCGCGGCCACAGCCGCTCGCTCATGCGGGGCCTGCTCGACTGGTTCCGGGAGCGCGAGGTGGCCCGCGTGGACCTGTACGCCTCGCACGAGGGCGAACCCCTCTACCGCGACCTCGGCTTCGTCGACCACCCCGCCCCCGCCCTGTACTGGCGCCCGTGACGCCGCCGGTCCGCCGGGCATCCGGCCCCGCTCGTGTGGCCCGCACGGCGTGCGCGGTCCACCGTGAACCCGTACGAGGTGTTGCCGCGACGACGACGGGTAGCCGGGGCACCGCACCGGAAGCCGCCGTGGAACCGCGCGGAACGACGTGACGAAGCACTGGAGGAACACCGTGAGCGAGGAGCTGCCCGAAACGCGGGGCGAGGACGAGACGCCCGTACCGAGGGACCTGCCCGACCAGCAGGCGTCGGACGAAGAGGACCACTGGGAGCCGCACGACGAGTCGGCCACCACCGGCAACGCCCCGGACGCCGACGACGACGTGCCGGACACGGACGAGGCGGGCACCGGCCGGCGCGGCGCACCGCACACGGGCGGCGTGCGCCCGGACCAGCCGGTGCCGGACGAGCCCGCCGACTGAAGGCGCCCCCGGCCGGGCGGGGCCCCGGTCAGTCGGCGGCCACGGCCAGGGTGAACGAGTGCCCCGCCGGATCGCTGTAGGTGCGGGTGTCGTGGGGACCGGAGTTGTCCTTGGTGTCCACGGGCCGGGCGCCGAGGCCGACGGCCTCGCGCTCGGCCTCGTCCATGTCGCCGCGGGCCACCAGGATCCTCAGGTGCGCCTGCTGCGAATCCTCCGGCCGGGGCCAGCTCGGAGGCGCGTAACCGTAATCCCGGTGGACCGCCAGGCAGATGCCGTCCCCGTCGAAGACCTCGACATAGTCGGGGTCCTTGCTCAGGCGGGCGGTGCCCCCGAGCAGGCCCGCGTAGAACTCCGCGAGGTCTTCGGGCTGGGCACAGTCCAGGACGAGCACGGGGGTCTTCTGTATGGCCATGGGATCCTCTTCTGTCCGCTTCCGTCGATAAAGTCGCTGCACCTGATGCAGTCGATGAAAGGGGCGGCGGACATCTCGTCCGGCCGCCTCGCGGGTGTCCGAGTGCCCCGCCCTGCCCCGGGCATGCGCCTCGCCGGCCGGTGCCCTCCCCCGGCCCTGAACGGACGTCTCCACTCCGGGGAAATCCGCCGTATGATCACCCGCACAGAGTCGAACTTCACTACCACGCAGCCATGTTCGACGGGACGGGATCGCGACGAAGTCCTCTCCAAGGGGGACTGTTCTGCCTCTCCGTCCGCGGAGCCCCGCGGGGTGACTAGCATGGCGCGATGTGTGGCCCGGAAGATCGCCGTCCTCTTTGGTGTTCTCGCCGGACCCGCGGCCGATGCGTAGTCGGTCGGCTCGTTGCTCACCTGCACCCAAGGACCGAGGGACCGCTGAATGCCCGTGCCTGCTCCCCCCAGCCCGCACCGAATAGCGAAGGCGCGGCAGCGCGCGTCGGCCGTACCCCTGATCGTGCTCGTGGTGACCGCCGCGGCCGGCGCCGCCGCGTGCTTCGCGGCGCCCGGCAACGCCCGCGTCTGGACGGCGGGTTCCGTCGCGGCGGGCTGGCTCTGTCTGGCGATCGCCCTCGTGACCGGTGCGCAGGTCCTCAAGCGGGTCCGCGGGGCCGCCGCCGCGGACCATGCCGAGGCCGCCTCCCTCAAGGCGCAGCTGGCACGCCAGGGCGCCGAGTCCGCGCATCTGGTGACCGTGACGCTGCCGACGGTCGTGAAGCGGCTGCGCGACGGGGCGAGCGCGAACCAGACCCTGGCGCAGACGGCTCCGCCGTCCGATCCGCAACTGCGTCAGGTCGTGCAGGAGTTCGCGTCCGTGGTGGAGGAGACCGTGCGGCACGCCGCCGTCGTCGAGTCCCGGCGCGACCAGGCCCAGGGACAGATCGCGCAGGCCGCCGAGGAATTGGAGCAGCTGACGGCGGTCACGCTGCCCGCCGCGATCGAGCGGCTGCGCGACGGCGCGTCCGCGGACACGGTCCTTGCCGGACTCGACTGGCCGCTCAACCCCCTGCTGCGGGTGCCCGCAGAATCGTTCGTACGGGAGCTGGCCTACAGCGAGCGGCGCGCGGCCGCCGCGCAGGCGGCCTCCGCCAAGGCGCTGAGCCGGGTGCAGGCCAAGTCGGTGGGCATGCTCGCCGACCTGCGGGACATGCAGGAGCGGCACGGCGCCGAGGTCTTCGGTGACCTGCTCCGCCTGGACCACAGCACCTCCCAGCTGGGCCTGATGACGGACCGTCTGGCCCTGCTGATGGGCGGCCGCTCCAGCCGCGCGTGGAACAAGCCGATCGTCATGGAGAGCATCCTGCGCGGTGCGGTGGGCCGGATCTCCGCCTACCAGCGGGTGCGGCTGCACTGCTCGACGACCGTGGCGATCGCCGGGTTCGCCGCCGAGGGCGTCATGCACGTGCTCGCCGAGCTCATGGACAACGCGGCGAATTTCTCCCCGCCCATCGACGAGGTGCACGTCTATGTGGAGGAGCGCAGCGCCGGGATCGTCGTGACGATCGAGGACAGCGGCCTGAAGATGGCCGACGCGGCGATGCGCCGTGCGGAGGAGTCGGTCTCCGGGCACGTGAACGACCTGGCCTCGCTCCAGGGCACCCGCCTGGGCCTCGCCGTGGTCGGGCGGCTGGCCGCCAAGTACGGCATGAGCGTCAACTTCCGCCCCTCGTCGCGCGGCGGCACCGGCGTCGTGGTGCTCCTGCCCCCGCAGCTCCTGGCCCAGCAGCGCGACCCCGCCCCGCAGCACCCCGCCCCCCGGAGCGCCGAGCCCGCGCAGGCCCCGGCGGCGCAGACCCCGGCAGCCCCCGTAGCGGAGATCCCGCAGCCCGCGGCGGCGCCGGAACAGCCCGCCGCCAGGGAGCACCCCGCTGCCCCGGAGGAGCCCGCCGCACCGCAGACGCCCGCGGCCCCCGCGCTGCCGTCCCGGAACGCGGGCGCAGCTCCCCGGCAGCCGTCGCAGGACCGTCCCGCCGCCGCAACGACCAACGGCCTGCCCGTGCGCGCCCCCGGCCGCACCATGGCCGAGGCCGAGCGCGAGCGCCAGCAGCGCAGGGCGGCGTCCGACGCGGCGGCAGGGACCGCAGCGCTCTCCGGTGACGCGGGGCTGCCGCCCCGTGACGCCGGTTCCCGTTTCGGCGCCTTCCACCGCGGACGGCGGGCCGCGGGCGAGGTGCCCGGCTCCCCCGCCGCCCCCGATTTCCCCACCGACTCCGGGCCGCCGCCCGGCGAGTAGACCGCAGCCTCCCGCACGGCGCCCGGGCTCTGGCGCCCCCTTCCCCGCTCAAGATCGTGAGATTGGAGGGACGGGCAGGTGACCGGAGAACCGGCGCATCTCGCCCCGCCTACCATGCAGACCACTGACAACAGCCTGACCTGGCTCCTGCAGAGCCTCCTACAGCGCACCCCCGGTACGCGGCACGCCCTGGTCCTCTCGCGGGACGGCCTGAAGCTGTGCTGGAGCGAGCATCTGACGCTCGACCAGGCTGACCAGCTGGCCGCGATCTGCTCCGGCATCCAGGCACTGGCCCAGGGCGCGTCGGTGGAGTTCGGCGACGGCACCGGCGGCGTGCGGCACTCGATGACCGAATTCCACGGCGGGCTGCTCTTCATCGTGGAGGCGGGGCAGGGCGCGCATCTGGCGGTCGTGGCGGAGGAGAACGCCGATCCGGGTGTGGTGGGCCATCAGATGACCGAACTGGTCGAGCAGATCGGTGAGCACCTGCGCGCCGAACCGCGCGCTCACGGCGAGGGAAGCGGCTCCTCGTGACGCCGCGCAGGCCGGTGGACATCGGTGATCCGGACCGGCTCTACACGGTCACCGGTGGCCGCAGCCGGGCCGACGACGATGCTTTCGACCTGGTCACGCTGGTGGTGAGCGAGTGCGAGCCCACTGCCGGGATGCAGTCGGAGCACGTACGGATCCTCGAACTGTGCAAGCACCCGACGGCCGTGGTGGAGATCGCCGCGGAGATGAAGCTGCCGATCACGGTGGTGCGGATTCTGCTCGGTGACCTGCTCGCGATGGGCCGGATCACCGCCCGCCATCCCCGCGCGGCCGACTCGGCCGCCTCGATCCCTGATTCCGCCCTTCTCAAGGAGGTGCTCCATGGGCTCCGCAACATCTGAGCTGCCCTCCCGTACGCCCCTGTCCGACACGGCCGAGACCGGCCTGAAGATCGTCGTGGTCGGCGGCTTCGGGGTCGGCAAGACCACGCTGGTCCGGTCGGTCAGCGAGATCCGGCCGCTGAACACCGAAGAGGTGATGACGCAGGCCGGCATAGGCGTCGACGAGACGTCCGACGTGGCCGCCAAGACCACCACGACGGTGGCGTTCGACTTCGGCCGGATCAGCCTCAACGAGCGTGTGGTGCTCTATCTGTTCGGCGCGCCCGGCCAGGAGCGCTTCTGGTTCCTGTGGGACCGGCTCTTCTCCGGCACGCTCGGCGCGGTCGTCCTGGTCGACACGCGGCGGATGGACGACTCCTGGTACGCCATCGACCGTCTGGAACACCACGGGACGCCGTTCGTGGTGGCCGTCAACCGGTTCGACGACGACGGCTCGGCCCACTCCCTGGAGGAGATCCGCCAGGCGCTCGCGCTGCCAGAGCACGTGCCCCTGATCGACTGCGACGCACGGGTGAGGTCGTCGGGCAAGGACGTCCTGATCACCCTCGTGGACCACCTCTACACGCTGGCCATGGCCCAGGAGATGACACCGTGACCGAGCCGACCGGATTCCCTTCCGAGCAGAGCCCTCCGCCGGGATGCCCGGCCCACGCGGGCGGGGCTCCGGGCGCGGTGCGCCTGGGCGGTCTGGAGTACCAGCAGACGCCCTCGCAGCTCTATCGCAGCCTGCGCAGGGAGCACGGCGCGGTGGCGCCGGTCCTCCTGGACGGTGACGTGCCCGCATGGCTGGTGCTCGGCTACTCCGAGGTCAGCTACGTGACGGGACACGACGAGTTGTTCGCCCGTGACTCGCGCCGCTGGAACCAGTGGGAGCACATTCCCGCCGACTGGCCGCTGATGCCGTTCGTCGGCTACCAACCCTCGGTCCTGTTCACCGAGGGCGCGGAGCACCAGCGGCG
>NZ_JBNNJZ010000190.1:0-13967 GCF_050270335.1 Streptomyces sp. NPDC059900 | reverse complement strand
TGTGTATAAGAGACAGGCCCTGATGTGGGACGTGCACGTACTCGCCCGCGCGTACGGATGGCATGAGGACGAGGTCGTCGCACTCCCCGCCTCCCGCCGAGCGGCCTACGTCGGGCTGGTGCTGAATGACTGACTTCTTCGAACGCCTGCTCGCGCGGGCCCATGGCACGGCCCCATCCCTCACACCTCCAAGGCGCAACCGTCATGAACGTGCCGAGTCGGCCCCCGCACCGCAGCCACGGGGCGTACGGAGCGAACCCCGAATCACCGAGGGCACAGAGGCCGGGGCGCACCCCCCGGCTCCGCGAACCCGAGCGAAACCGACGGCCCATCGAGCGCCGCATGCCCGACCGGTCCCATGGCCGGACACACGACTCGACTCCTCGCCCGCGCCCCATGCCGAATGGCCACCGGATGCGGTCGAGTCCGTGCCACCCTCCTCCAGCCAACGGCCGCCGGTCCCTGCGACTGTCCGTCCACCATCGGACGCTCCCGGGGCCGCGGCCTGCGGGCCGCGGCCTGCGGCCGACGCGTCCGTACCGCCCCCATCAGCGCCAACGGCACCCGGCCGGGCGCCCTCCTCCCCGCCTCGAACCCCGTCACCCTCTCTGCCCGCAGCCCCGCTGCCGACAGCGACACCGAGCCGGATTGCGGCGCCGCAGCAAACGTCATCGCCAGCGCCTAGCCCGACAACGACGGCGACACCAGCACCAGCACCAACGACCCACGTAGGACCATCCCCGCGGCCTTTGCTGAACCGGCTTGCGGAAGGTCCCCCGCGACAGTCGTCAGCCTCCATCGCTCCGGAGTGGGCGCCCGCCGGCCCGGTCGTCGTACGCGTGCGTATCGGTCACCTGGAAGTACGTGCCGATCAACCCGCGCCGCCTCCCGTCCCGGCACCGCCGCCCACCCCCGAGGTCGCACGATCGACCCTGGACACCTATCTCGAACGAACACGGCGTCGGTGATGGGCAATCACCTGGCGCTCGCGGGCGTGACAGCCACCATCGTCCAGTTGCTGGACGAAGTGGTGAGCCGCGACCTGCCCGGAGCCAACGCACTGGGGGGACGACCGGACGCGGCCTCCGCCACGGATTCACCACCCCGGGTGTTGGTGTTCCTCTACCGGGTCGAGCCCAACGCGACATGGCGCAACGAAGACCTGCCGACGCGTACCACCGACGGCGAGCTGCGACGACGACCGCAGGCCGCGCTCACTCTGTACTACCTCCTGACGTTCATCGGGGACGAGGCCGAGTACGAGCCGCAGCGCATGCTCGGCAGTGCCGCGGGCGTGCTGTACTTCCATCCATTGCTGACGCGCGCCGAAATCGAGCAGATGGTCGCCGCCTCGGTGTCGCAAGACGTGAACCATCCACTCGCGCAGGTCGATCTGGCGTCCCAGCCCGATCTGGTACGGATCACGCCCCTCGACCTCAGCCTCGACGAACTTTCGAGCCTGTGGTCGTCGTTCTTTCAGGTGGACTACCGGCTGTCCGTGGCCTATCGGGCCGAAACCGTGCTGATCACACCGCCGTCGACCCCGGTGACCCCCTTGCCGGTACGGGAGCGGCATCTGGCTCTGTCGACCGTGCGCAGGCCGGTCTTGCGCCAGGTGAACGCATCGCCGGATGCCGCCGCTCCGATCTTCGCCGGGAGTGCCGTGACCCTCGCCGGCACCGACCTGACCGGCGACGAGGTGACCGTAGTCCGCTTCGGTGAGTCCGAGGTGGCGTCGTCGACCGCGACACCGCTACGGCTTGAGGCCACCGTTCCCTCCTCGATTGCCGCGGGGGCCGTACCCGTCATGGTGGAGCACCGGCGGCTCGCCGGCGCACCCCGCACACTTCGACCGGCCGGCCAGTCGAATGTCGTTCCCATCGTCGTACGCCCTCGGATCCGCCGGACGGCCGACACGTATCAGGTCTCGGTCACCGGTCTCGGCACCGGACCGACCGGGGGCCACAGCGGAACGCTCAAGGCAACCGTGGACCCGGCGGTAAAGGCCGGGCAAGAGGTGTCCGTCCTGTTGGACCCGATCGGTGGCGAACACGGCTTCGCGTTCTTCGACGACCGCCGAAAGGCTCCTGGCACCCCCGCCGAGACCCATGACCTCGCCATCGCGTTCAGCGGACTGCCCGCCGGCGACTACGTCGTCCGCGTGGTCGTTGACGGCGCGCAGAGTCCACTCGACACGGCCGCCTCCGGTACGTACGCGGAACCCCGGGTGAGTGTGCCATGACCCCTGCATCTCTGTGGACCGCCCAGAACCAGCGCTGCACCGCGCTGCTCGTGCGACGCGTGGCAAGACTGCTGGCCGACGGTCCGGACGCCGATGTCACCGCGATCGATGCCGAACTGTCCGATGTCACGGGCGAGATGGCCCGGCCTTCGGCCATGGCGACGTTGCGCGCGGCGTTCGGGCTGAGCGGCTTCGAGAGTGACGTGGTGATGATGTGCACGGCCCTCGAACTCGACTCCGACGTACGGCATGCGCTGACACAGTCGAGTGACGGTGCACAGGGCGGCGCTGTGACCTTCGGACTCGCGCTGGCTGTCCTGCCGGACCCGCATTGGAGCGCGCTGACCCCCCAAGCTCCGCTCCGCCGCTGGGAACTGGTCGAACTGGGTGCAGGGCCCGGACAGCAGCTGACGACCCGGCCCGTCGTGCTCGCCGAACGCGTCCTGCACGCACAGGTCGGGGTGCGCTACCTGGACGAGGCGACCGGGCTGCGCACTCCGACGGCCGGACCTGACCTCACGGCCGGACAGACCGAGGTCGCGGAGCAGGCGGCCGCGGCCCTGGTGGGGGCAGCATCCGGCGGCGTACCGCCGGTCGTCCAACTCCTCGGCCGCTCAGGGGACACGGCGTCCGCCGTCGCCGCCGCAGCAGCACGCGGCCTGGGGCTGACCGCGGCCGTGCTCGACGCCACCGACGTGCCCGGTGACGGCGCGGAGCGGGCCATGCTCGCCCGCAGGCTCGAGCGGGAGGCCGCGCTCGCCGGCGTGCTCGTCGTCATCGCTGCTCACGGCATCGACGCGGCCGGTGCACCGGGGCGGACCGCCGGCCGGCTGGTTGACGAGCTGTCAGGACCTCTGGTCGTCCTGGCGCGGTCCCCTCTGGCGACCGTCCGCGGCGATATGAGGCTCGCGATACCGGACGCGACCGCGCAGGAACGGCTGCGTACCTGGTCGGAAGTCCTGGGCCGGGCCGGGGCGGCCCTGGACGGCCACGTAGCACGTGCGGCCGAGCTCTTCGATCTCGACCCGTCCGCCATTCGTGCCACCGCCGCCGAGTTCGCCGTCCAGCCGGAGCGGGACAGCTCGCGTTTCTGGCAGCTCGTCCGCGAACGGGCCCGGCCCCGGCTCGACCACCTGACCAACCGGGTACAGCCAGGAGCGAGCTGGGACCTGCTGGTGTTGCCGGACACGCAGTTGACCCTTGTCCGCGACCTCGCGGCACAGGTACGGGTCCGGGCGAAAGTGCACGGTGATTGGGGCTTCGACGCGGGCGGCGGCCGTGGCGCCGGGATCTCGGCCCTGTTCACCGGCCCGAGCGGGACGGGCAAGACGATGACGGCCGAAGTCATCGCCGCCGAGCTCGGCCTCGATCTCTACCGCATCGACCTCAGCCGGGTCGTCAGCAAGTACATCGGCGAGACGGAGAAGAATCTCGGCAGTGTCTTCGACGAGGCCGAGGGCGCCGGGGCGATCCTTCTGTTCGACGAGGCCGACGCCCTCTTCGGTCGACGCAGCGAGGTGCGCGACAGTCATGATCGCTACGCCAACCTCGAGGTCAGCTACCTGCTGCAACGCATGGAGTCCTATGACGGCCTGGCCATCCTGACCACGAACCAGCGCGAAGCCCTGGACCCCGCGTTCCTGCGCCGACTGCGCTTCGTCGTCCCCTTCCCTTTCCCGGACGAATCCGCCCGCGCCCGGATCTGGCGCCGGA
Organism: Streptomyces sp. NPDC059900; assembly: GCF_050270335.1. Taxonomy (NCBI): domain Bacteria; kingdom Bacillati; phylum Actinomycetota; class Actinomycetes; order Kitasatosporales; family Streptomycetaceae; genus Streptomyces; species Streptomyces sp. NPDC059900. The sequence continues at coordinate 10,012 of NZ_JBNNJZ010000190.1, read as the reverse complement.
TCTTCCCGGCGTCCGTCCCCGCGGACGGCCTGGACTTCGACCGTCTCGGGCAACTCAACGTCGCCGGCGGCAACATCCGCACGATGGCTCTCAACGCCACCTTCTACGCCGCTGCCGAGGGCACATCCGTCAAGATGGCCCACTGCCTGCGTGCCGCCCGCGCCGAGTTCGCCAAACTCGACCGCCCGCTGCCGGAAGCGCAGGTGCGCGGATGGACCTGACGTCTCTGTCGGCTGTCGAGCTGACGATCGACCGCGTTACGGTCGAAGGCTTTGGGCGCCGCGACAGCGCCACCCTTCGCAGGGGCATCGAGCGTCACTTCTCCACTCTCGTCGAGGAGAAGGGGTTGCCGGACGGCTTGCCCTCGATGGCACGCGACCGTCGCAATGTCGTCATCGATCTCGTCTGGGACGGCCGCGACGACGAGGGGCTCTCGCGCGTCCTGGCCGCCCGGATCTATGACGCGATCTCGGGAGGCGGTCGCGCGCGATGAGGACCGCCATCGATCATCCAAGCCGCCGAGGCGCACCGCAGGCCCGCCGCACGGTCACAGCACGCGCCCGGGCCGTCGCACCCGTGCTGCCCACGCCCGCTTCCGAGCGGGTTCCGCTGCCCCACCGCACAAGGCTCGAAGAGCGCTTCGCCCGGCCACTGGACACGATTCCCGTCTACAGCGGCCCGCAGGTGTCCGCGGCACTCGATGTCTACGACGCGCTCGCGGCGGCGCAGGACGGACGCGTCTTCCTCGCCCGACCCACCTCGGCGCTTCAAGTAGTCGCGCACGAGGTCGTCCACGCCCTGCAGTCGCCGGTGGTCGGCCGCGCTCCCACCGTGGTGGAAGCGGCGGACTCGCGCGCCGAACGGGAGGCCGTGCGGATCGCCGAAGCGGTGGCCTCGCCGCACGGCGCTTCGGAGTCGGTCTCGGTCGACGAAGGGCTGCCCCGGCATGCGGTGGCACTGCTGCGCAGGGCACCGTCGGGCAACGAGGCAGTCCCGATTCCTGCGACCGCTGTGCCCTCGGTACCGCCGAAAACGGAAGCCGAAACAGAGCAGCCGCCGCCGAAGCCCGCCGGCACTGCCGCGTCACCCCTGAGTGCGCCGGACACGGTCACCCCCGCCGCCCCTCGGACGGTTCCGGGCCGATCGTCGCTCACGCCGACAGTCATCCCACAGGAGGCGCAGACAATAACGCCGCCGAGCGGGGACCGAGCTGCCGTCGCGGGCGCGCGGGCCGAGACCACTTCGGCCGGGCAGTTGCTGCGGACGTTCTCCACCGCACCCCCCACCGTGAAAGCCCGGCTGTCGACCACGCTGACCGACCAGGTCGCGAAGCTCGCCGATGACGAAGCACAGTCGGTGCAGTCCGAAGTACCCGACCTGCACGCCTGGCTGAGCGGGGCGCCGGCGCCCGAGGGGCCCAGGGTGGTCGAGGTGCCGGCGGCCCGGCCGGTCGATGTCGCTCCGGTCCCGGCCGTGCCCACACCGCAACCCCGGGTCCAGACTCCGCCACCGATGGACGCCTATCGACCGCCGCAGGACGTGTCGGCCGCGTTCAACCGCCTGGGAACCGCCGGACCCGCAGCGGTGGCCTCCCAGGTCGAAGCATCCTTGAGCGCCACACCGACCAGCGATCCGGCGCTGCCGCGTTCACCGGGTCCCGTGCCATCACTGCCGCTCACCGGGGCGAACGATCCGGCGCTGATCGCTGCGGCGCAGGCGACGGCACAGGACGAGGCGGCCACCGCCCGCGAAGAGGCGGCCCACGCCGTCGTGGCGGGCCCCGGGCCGGAGCGCGCCCAACCGACGCCGCTCGACGAGGCGTGCCCAGTCGGCGAGCTGGCGGTGCAACCGGTGGCCACCCCCCTGGTGAGCGCGGCACAGGCATCCACGGCGGACGGCCCGGAGGCGTACCTGTCCATGGGACTGCCGCCAGAAGTGCAAGCCTCGTTCGACTTGCAGCAGCAAGCGGCGATGCAGCAGTCGACCGTCGGAGTCGCCGAGCAGGCGGAGCAGGCGGCCAAGGTGCGAGACGAGGCCAGGCAGACGGCCGTGTCCGACGCGGAAGCGGGCGCCGCGCAGCTCAATGAGGCGGCGAACACGCAGCAGACCGCGGCCGTGACGACGGCCCGGAGCGACATCCAGGCCGCCCGCCAGGACACGCTGGACAAGCAGCAGGGCGAGGTCGACCGAGTGGCGGCCGACGCCCGGGTCCAGCGGAACGCCGCCGAGGACCAGATACAAATACGGGTCGCCGAGGACCAGCGAAAGATCGACGCCTCCTACGCGGACGCGCAGACGCAGATCGACATGAAGGTGGCCGAGGGCGAGCGGAGGGCTACCGAGGAGAAGGCCCGGGCCGAGCAAGCGGCCGACGAGGAGAGTTGGTGGGACCAGGCCGTCAGCTTCGTCAAGGCCGCCTTTGACGCGCTCGCGACCGTGATCGGCGTGATCTTCGATGAAGTGAGGAGGGCGGTGAACGCCGTCCTCAACGCCGTGAAGGCGGCGGTGCTCGCACTCATCGACGCGGCGGCGGCGTTCCTGAAGGGTGCCATCGCCGCCTTCGCCACGCTGCTCAAGGCCGGGGTGGAGGGGCTGCTGGGGCGGGTCTTCCCCGAATTAGCAAAGGCGTTGACCCGACGCATCGACGCGGCGGCGGCCCTCGTGACACGCACGGTGAACACTCTCGCCGACAGGCTCAAGGCCGGTATCACCGCGCTGGCGGAGAAACTGCGTGCCGCGCTCGTGGCAGCGATCAACGCCTGTCAGGGCTCGATCACCCTGGCGCTCAGCGTCGTCGGTGCGGCGATCAGCGGAGACTGGGGGGCACTGGCGCGCAAGGTGCTCGAGGCCCTGCTGGCAATCGTCGGGGTGGCGCCGGAGACGTTCTACGCGTTCGTCGGCCGGGCGCAGGAGACCTGGCAGATCATCATCGCCTCCCCCCGCGCCTTCCTCGGTCATGTCGTCGACGCGGTGATCGGCGGCGTGCGGCGGTTCGCCGGCAACATCGGCACGCACCTCCAGGCGGGCATCGTCGGCTGGCTCACCGGTGCGCTCGGCGGTGCCGGGATCACGCCGCCGCAGACGTTCGACCTGATGGGCGTCCTCGACCTGGCCCGGCAGGTCCTCGGCCTCACCTGGGACGCGCTGCGCGCCAAGGCCGCCAAACTCGTCGGCGAGAAGAACGTACAACGCCTCGAAATCGTCTACGACTTCATCAAGACCCTCGTCACCGAGGGGTGGCCCGCTCTCTGGGCCAAGATCATGGATTCGGTGGCGACCGTCCGGGACACCGTCTTCAACGCCATCAAGGAATTCCTCGTCCAACGTGTCGTGATGGCGGCGATCACCAAACTGGCCTCGCTGTTCTCGCCGGTCGGTGCGATCGTGCAGCTCGTCATCACCCTGTGGAACCTCTATACGTTCCTGCGCGACCAGCTCCGTCGTATCGGCGAGGTGGTCGTGGCCGTGGTCAACACCATCGGGGACATCGCCCGCGGCGCTCTCGACACAGCCGTCACCGCCGTGGAAGGCGTGCTGGCCCGGCTCCTCCCCATCGCCATCGATCTCCTCGCCCGCCTCCTCGGCCTCGGCAATGTCGGCGACAAGGTCCGCGAGATCATCGAAAAGATCCGTGCGATGGTCGATCGCGGCATCGACGCCGTCATTCAACGTGTCGCGGCTGTCTTCCGCGGCGACCGGGGCGGCGCCGAGCAACCCGCCGCGAAGGGGCCGAAGAGCCCGACCGTCAAGCGGGACGCGTTGGCCGAGGCCGAGCGCAGACTGAAGAGTGCATCGCTGTCCGACGCCGAGCGGGTCGCCGCGATCATCACGACCGTCTACACCGCGTTCCGGCCGCACGGGCTGACCTCGCTGCGCTTTCACGTCACCGACGAGAAGACCCTGGCCGGTCAGCTCACCGCCACCGCCAGCGAGCCGGAGCGCAGGAAGATCGACTGGGCACAGATCTTCGGTACAGGCGACGACGAGATCCGTCAGCTCTTCGCGATCCACCCGCGCAACGAAACACACGCGGCGATCGCCTTCAACGGCAAACGCCACGGCGAGATCAGACTGAGCAAGGACGGCAGGCACGCCGAGGTGAACCTGCTCAACGCCTACTGGCGGCCGGTACTTGACCTCGCCAAGGAACAGATCGAGACAGACCCGAACGCCAGGCCGGAAATCGCGATCGCCATCAACCGGGCCCCCTGCCGCCTCTGCTCGTCGTTGCTCGTCGGAGATCTGAACGCGGTCGAAGGCAGGATCAAGTCCCGTGTTCGTTTCATTCTCGCGCCGAGCGGCGACTACACGCCGTCGATACCTGTTCCGCCGGAAAGGCTCAAGACGGAGCGGACAAAGCTGAAGTTCATGGCCGAGAGGCTCGGCAGGGCGGTCAATCCGTTCATCAAGGAATGGCTGAGCAGGACAGATCCCACTGACGACGCGACGACCATGGCCGACCTCACCAAGCTCGTCGGCGCCGGCTGGGATCTCCACTTGCTCAACGCGAAGGCAGGAGCGCCGTTGACGACCGCGGAGCTCGGTGTCGCTGAGGCCGCGCACAGGCTCGCGGTCACCGCCAAGGCCAAAGCAGGCACCGCCGGAAAGGAGGGGTGATGACGTCGAGTCCGATGGCGCCGCCGGTCTTCAAGGGGGCGCTGGTCTCGGCCGACAGGTTGCGGCCGGGGTCGAGCGTCGTGGTGTTCCAGTACAACCCGGAGACACTGACCCGCACGCTCGCGGCCCGTACGACCGGTGGGGAGAGTGGTGCGGGGCCGTTGCGGTTGGCGGGGCCACCGGACGAGACGATCAAGCTGAGTGTCGAGATCGACGCGACCGATCAGCTGGAACGCGGCGATCCGCTGACCAAGTCCGTAGGGATAGCACCTGCGCTGGCACGGCTCGAACTGCTGCTTTATCCGGCGTCTGCGGCCGTCATCGCCAACGAGGCGCTGGCACAGGCCGGGGTCATCGAGATCCTCCCGAGCCAAGCGCCGCTCACCCTTCTCATCTGGGGCGCGCGCCGCATCCTCCCGGTACGGGTGGCGGAGTTCTCCCTCACCGAGGAGGCGTTCGACCTGTACCTCAACCCGATCCGGGCGAAGGTCGACCTCGGGCTGAAGGTCACCACGTATGGCGACGTGGGGCTGGCCAGCGCTGCGGGCGCCCTCTCGATGGCTGCGCACGTGGGGCGCGAGGTGCTCGCAGGACTGGGAGGTTGACCATGGCGTACGAACCCGACAGCCGCTACCACGGCCTGGAGACCGCGCACCTCGTCGTACGGGATGCCGACGGCACTCGGCGCACGATCGCCTACACACGCCGCCGGGTGATCCCCTCGTACGAGGAGCAGCCGACCCTGGCCGTGCATCGGGTGAGTGCGGGCGAACGACTCGATGTGCTCACGGCCCGCTACGCGGGCGACCCGACGCTGTACTGGATGATCTGCGACGCCAACGCCGTACTCGATCCCGCCGAACTCGAGGCGGTCGGCAGGGTCGTGCGGATCGCGATGGCGAGGGGGTGAGGCGAGAGATGGACGACCTCGGCATACGCCTGATCCTCTGGCTGGGGAAGATCGTCCCACTGCCCGCTCCCCCTTCCGTACTCGAGGCTCTCGCCTCGGTGGAAGTCACCGCGGACCGCGACAAGGGCAACGGGCTGCAGTTGGTGTTCTCGCTGGTCAAGGACCAGACGCTCGACTTCCCTTTGCTGCGGGAGCCGCTGTTCACGCCGGGACACAGGATCATCGTCGGGGTACTCATGGGGATCGTTCCGGAGGTACTGCTCGACGGGGTCATCATGCACCAGCAGGTCTCCGGCGGCACTCTCACGATCACCGGGCAGGACATCGCAGGCGGCGCGATGAATCTGGAGGAGAAGGACGCGGGGTTCGAGAACCAGCCGGACTCGGTGATCGCGATGCGAATCATCTCGGGATATCCGCAGTTCGGCCTTCTCCCGGCCGTCACACCGACCACCGACGTGCCGCTCGCCGTGGAACGCGTCCCGCGCCAGCACGAGACGGACATCGCCTTCCTGGAGCGCCTCGCCGAACGCAACGGTTTCGTCTTTTACATCGAACCGCTGACGCTGGGGGTCAACAGCGCCTACTGGGGCCCCGAGAACCGGCTCGGGCTGCCGCAGCCCGCTCTGACCAAGGACATGGGGACGATGTCGAACGTCAAGTCCCTCTCGTTCTCCTTCGACGCCCTCGAACCGGTAGCGCCCCAGGGTGTGTTCATCGATCCGGTCTTCAAGCTGAGCATCCCGATCCCGTCCCTGCCCTCACTGAAGATCCCGCCGTTGGCCTCGTCCCCCGCCCCTGCCCTGCGGACCTCGACCCTGCGAACGACCGCGAACAAGGGCCCGACGACCGCAGCCACGGAACTCCGCGCGGCGGCCACCAACCCCCCGAACGCCGTGTCGGGCGACGGCGAACTCGACACCGCGGCCTACGGACACGTGCTGCGCCCACGACGCCTGGTCGGCGTCCGCGGCTGCGGCCGGTCCCTCGACGGCCTCTACACGGTCGACTCAGTGACCCACAAGCTCTCGCCCGGCGAGTACACCCAGGGCTTCAGGCTCAGCCGCGAAGGCCTGGGAACGACGACCCCGGTGGTGCCGACATGAGCGACGAGAAGGCTTTCTACGGGAAGTATCGGGGGGTCGTGACCGACACCGACGACCCGCTGATGCAAGGGCGGATCATGGCGCGGGTACCTGAGGTGTGGGGCAGCGGGGAAAGCTGGGCCCTGCCGTGCGTGCCGTTCGCCGGTAACGGGATGGGGTTCTTCGGCCTCCCCGACACGGGGGCGGGGGTGTGGATCGAGTTCGAGCACGGTGACCCCGACCACCCCATCTGGACGGGCGCGTGCTGGGGGTCCACGGCCGAGGTGCCGAGCCCGGTGCTTACCCCGCCGCAGTCGGGCAAGGTGCTGCTGCTCACGTCGAACGGCACGAGTCTGTTGCTGGACGACACCCCGGGCACGGGCGGCATCACCTTGCAGACGTCGACCGGCCAGAAGATCGTCCTGTCGTCGACCGGGATCGAGATCGACAGCGGCGCCGGTGCGAAGATCAGCCTCAAGGGCCCCAAGGTGTCGGTCAACGACGGTGCTCTGGAGGTGACCTGAATGCCTGGAAGCCTCCTCGACACCTCGGCGTCGGTGTTGTGCACGCACGGCGGCCAGGCATCGGCCACCATGCCGAGCCCGCGCGTACAGGTCGGCGGCAACCCGATCACGACGACGAGCGCCCCCCACAGTGTGTCCGGCTGCCCCTTCAACGCCGGAGGCTCCCCGATGCCGTGCGTGGTCGCGCAGTGGACCGTCGGCGCGGTCCGGGTGAAGTCGATGGGCGCTCCGGTGCTGCTGCAGGACAGCCAGGCGACCTGTGCGCCGAACGGGACTCCGGTCACGGTCAGCGTCACCCAGGCCCGGGTGAAAGGGGTGTGACGATGGTTTACCTCGCTCATCCCTTCGGCGTCGGCGGCGACGGCCGCACCGCCACGAGTGGCGTCACCGATCATGTGCGCGACCTGGTCGAGCAGGTGCTCGCCACCGCGCCGGGCGAGCGCGTCAACCGGCCGGACTTCGGATCCGGGCTGCTCAGCCTGGTGTTCGAGCCCCATGACGACGCGCTGGCGGCAGCCGGACGGGCCCAGGTCGAGGGTGCGCTCCACCGGTGGCTCGGCGAGGTGATCCAGCTGGAGGCCGTGACCGTCCAGTCCATCGAGTCGACCCTTGAGGTGCAGGTCAGGTACGTGATCCGGGCCACCGGTGAGCGTACGGCGACGACGTTCCGTGGGCCGGTGACGTGATGGGGTGTCTGGACTGCTACGAGAACGGCCGCCGCGAGGTCGTCCGGCGCGGCACCGCGTCCAACGGGATCGACTACCTGGAGGTGCGCGACGGTCCTGACGTCCCCGAGGCCGACCGGCAGCGCGTGCTCGACGTCCACTTCCTGCGTGCTCCGTCCGCCGAGCTGAAGTCCGCGCTCGCCCCGGACGGTGTCACGGTCACCGGAGGCGTGCGCATCACCGCGGTGCGCGTGCTCAGCCTCTCGTGGACGGGCGAGGTCCTCGCCGTACGGGTAGATCGGCCGGGTGACTTCTCCGACTACACCCTGCGTCTGCGGAAGCGCTCGGGGCAGGTTCTCCCCGGGATGGACGAACGGCTCAGCGAGATCGTCTTCTCCTTCATGGTCGACTGTCCTTCGGACTTCGACTGCGGCCGCTGCCAGGACGACCGCGGGCAGACCGCTCCCTCGCCCGAGCCACCCGAGATCGATTATCTGACCCGCGACTACGCCGGGTTCCGCCGGCTCATGCTCGATCGGCTCTCGGTGCTCGCGCCCGAGCTGCGCGAACGCAACGCCGCCGACCTCGCCGTCGTCATCGTCGAGGCACTCGCCTACAGCGCGGACCAGCAGAGCTACCGTCTCGACGCGGTCGGCATGGAGGCGAGTCTGGCCTCGGCACGGTTGCGTACCTCCGCGCGCCGCCATGCCCGGCTTGTCGCGCACCGCCCGCACGACGGCAGCAACGCGCGCACGTGGGTGGCAATCCGGGCGGCCGCGGGGCAGTCGGGCGTCCGTGTTCCGGCCGGGACACAGCTGCTCACCCGGGTCCCCTGGCTGGGCCCGACCGTGGAACACGGCTCGGCTGCCTACCGGGAGGCACTGGGCCAGGGCCCGGTCGTCTTCGAGACGATGCACGACGCAGTCGTGTCCGAAGGCCGCAACAAGATGCGGTTGTACACGTGGGGCGACGAGGCGTGCTGCCTGGTGGCCGGAGCGACATCGGCGACCGTGCTCGGCCATCCGCCGCTCGCCCGCGGGGACATGGTCGTCTTCGTCGAACGGCTCGGCCCCCGTACCGGCGAGGCAGCCGACGCCGACCCCGCGCACCGGCACGCCGTACGGCTCACCTCGGTGGCCGCGACCACCGACCCCCTGGGCGGTCAGTTCCACGCCCGCCCCACGACCGCTTCGGTCGACATCACCGAGATCGCCTGGGCCGCCGAGGACGCCATTCCGTTCTCCGTCTGCCTGTCGGCGCGCACAGCCGACCGGCTGCTGCACGACATCAGCGTGCTATGGGGGAACGTGGTGCTCGCCGACCACGGGCGCACCCTCACAGCGCCGGACATCGCGATCGTGCCCGCCCACGATCCGCGACTCGCACTGCCCGCGGCCGGCGGTTCGCGCCGCACCCCCGCACAGCCGCGTGCACGGCCCGCCCGATTCACCCTGCCCGTGCCGGAACCCGACGTGACGATGGTCGGCACGCTCGGGCGGGCTCTGCCCGGAAGCGACCCACGGGCCGTCGCCCGCTTCGACCCGGGGGCTTCGGCCGCGTCCGCGATGACGGGCGACCCTCGCCATGTCCTTCCCGCTGTCCGACTGGACGACGGCGACGGCCGCCCGTGGCATCCGGTACGGGACCTCCTCGGCAGTGACGCGTTCGCCCGCGAATTCGTCGTGGAGGTGACGTCCGACGCCACGGCCACCTGTCGTTTCGGGACGGACGGCTACGGCCTGCGGCCACGGGCCGGGACCGTGTTCGACCTGACCTGGCGGCGCGGCAGCGGACCGGCCGGCAATATCGGCGGCGACGCCCTCGCCCATGTCGTGACCACCGACCCCGGGATCACCGGCGTCACCAACCCCCTGCCCGCGCACGGGGGCACGGCCCCCGACAGCATCACCCGTACGCGGCAGGACGCCCCGGCCGCGTTCCTCCTCCCCGAACGGGCCGTGACCGCCGAGGACTACGCGCGGATGGCGGCACGCCACCCCCAGGTACAACGCGCCGTCTCGACACAGCGCTACACGGGCTCCTGGTACACGGTCTTCCTCACCGTGGACCGCGCGGGCGGGGCACCGGTCGACGACGCCTTCGCCGCCGACCTGCGGGCATTCCTGGAGAAATACCGGATGGCCGGTGACGACCTGCAGATCGACGGTCCGCGCTTCGTTCCGCTCGACGTCGGCCTGCGGATCTGCGTAC
>NZ_JBNNJZ010000189.1:0-14031 GCF_050270335.1 Streptomyces sp. NPDC059900 | reverse complement strand
GCGTGCAACTGCTGGAGCACGTCCTCCAGGTGCCGCTTCTGGACGGGCAGCAGCTTGCTGACGGGCCGGACGTACCCCTGCCAGCGGCTGGTCACGGCGCTGCGCAGCAGCTCGGCGAGGTCGTCGGCGCGTCCGATGACGGCGATGAAGTCGGGCAGCGGGAGTTGCAGCACCTCGGCGAGGGCGGCGGACTGCCGCTCGTTGCCGCGCCAGGTGTCGGTCTCCTCCATCCGCAGATAGGCCTGAAGCTCCACACCGGACCCCCGCGCCACGTCCTCGGGCGCAAGCCCGCGCGCAAGCCGGTGCTCGCGCAGGGTCGTGGCGGCGCCCATGAGCTCGCCGGGGGAGCACCACAGGGTCCCGGCGAGGGCGGTGAGCTCCGCGGATGTGGGCGAGGCGAGCCCCCGCTCCCAGGCGGCGATGGTGTCGGGGGTTATGTAGGCGAGCCCATAACTGGCCCGCATCCCGTAGGCGACATGCCCGTGAGCCATCCCGAGGGCTTCACGGAGCCGCCGGGCGGCGGGGAAGTTGAACGGAGGGGTGGGTTGGTGCGGCGGACGCTGGCTGGGTTGCACGGGCACACGGTATGGGTGTTGCGCGCTGGCGACTACGGTGCGTTCCCACAAGGTTGCGGATTGGTGCGAAGCTACGGGCGTCAGGGCGCGCCCAGTACTGCGTCCAGCGCATGCCCGTAGTCCCGGAAGAGCGCGCGGGCTTCGGGGGCGGCCGGAGAATCGGGGAGCAGCAGGCCGGCGAGGTGGGCGACGCGCCACATTCGCAGGGCGGTCACGTCGCCGTGTGCGCCGTCCAACGCAGGGCCGACGAGCACGACGGCGATTTGCAAAGCCTCGGCGATCAGCGGGGCGCCCCGCGCGACGTCGGTTCCGTGCGCGATCGCGGCCTCGACCATCGCGTCGAGGAACCGGGTCAGCTGGAGGTCCGCGCCGACGCGGCTCATCCGCCGTACGGCGTCGGGCTGGTCGAACCGGTCCGACACTTCCTCGTAGCCGGAGGACCACAGGAGCAGGCTCGGCGCCTCCACGGGGTGCTCGCGCGCATACCCGAGATCGTCGAAGATCCCCATCACCGGCTCCCCGAAGCCCCCGACTTCCTGCACCACTTCGAGCAGCCGTGTGATGTCACCCTGCCGCCGCGACACGAACTCGCGAACGGACACGTCCGCCAGGTCCCACGTGCCGGTCGCGGCGACCGCACCGATCTCGACGATGCCGCCCAGGGGCCCGAAGACGGAACGGGCGAGGATCTCTTCGGGGATGTCCCACTTCCGCGGCGGGTGGCTCCAGAGAAGCTCGCTCTCCCCTGTGCCGCCGTCACCGAGGGGGTCCGAGCCGCCTCGCAGGGCGCGGACCCTGCTGCAGAGCACCAGGCCGACTCCGCCCGATGCAGACTCGATCGCGAGGGCCACGAGGCGGGGGCCCGCTCCCGGCCTCGCCCCGGCCGCGTCCGGCGCCAGCGCCTTCAGGGTTGCCTGCTCCTGCCTGTCGGCCGGACGCAGCCCGGGGGCCACGTACCGGGTTCCTAGTCGCACGGCTGCCACTCCCTCGAAATGCAGGTCCAGGCAAGTGTCGTTGGTGTTCTCTGGTGTGGCGCGGAGCAGGAGTTGGGAGTGGCCCACTCCGTACCGCCACATTCGGAATGTGCGCGGTGACTGGAATAGCAAGTCTCAGCCCTTCCGGAGTTGCGTATGAGCGCGGGGCGGAAAGCCATGGATCTTGAGGCCTATATGGAGCGGGCCCGCGTCGGGCCCTGTTTTGTTTGTGCGTTTCTTGCCGGGGATCCCGGCTGTGCCCATCACACCGTCTACGAGGACGACCACCACGTCGCGTTCCTCGATCGGTGGCCCACCCTCCCCGGAAAGGTCCTCGTCGCGCCGAAGGCGCATGTCGAGCACGCCGTGCGGGAGTTGGATGAGGCTGCCTATGTGCGGCTCATGCTCGTCGTGCGGAAAGTCGCCCTAGCCGTCGAGCACGTCTTCGACTCCGAGCGCACCTACCTCTACTCCCTGGGAAGCCAGGAAGGGAACAGTCATCTCCACTGGCACATCGCCGCCCTGCCGCCCGGAGTTCCCTACGCCGAGCAGCAGTTCCACGTCCTGATGACCGAGACCGCCGATGTCCTGGATATGCCGCCGGACGAGATGGCCGAGGTCGCGGCGCGGCTTCGGGACGCCGTCCGGTCGTAGGGGCGAATCAGGGAGATCACTGCTTCGTGGGCTCGTACTTCTTGTCCACCTTGCCGATCTCGGTCCACGTATCGTCGCTCCGGCGGTCGAACCACACCGGGCGTTCCCGCGCCGAACGGCCCTTCTCGAAGGCGACCTCGTCGATGACGCCGTTGACGGAGACGTTCTGGATCTCGCGGTCCAGGGTGTGCCGGAGCGAGGTCGCCGAGGCATCGGCGGGGAGCTTCTTCAGGGCGGCGGCCAGGGCCAGGGCCCCGTCGTACAGCTCCTGGTTTCCGCGCGCGGGGAGGTTGTCGCCCGGCTCACCGGTGTAGTTGCGGGTGCGCAGGACTCCTTCGGGGACGGTCTTGTCCTGGTCCTCGGCCCTGGTCCGCTCCTCGGAGTCCTCGCAGATGCCGGTCGAATCGCCCGCGGCGATGACGGGGCCCGTGAAGCCGTCGGCCTTCAGTCTCTTGGCCCATGTGGCCGCGTCCGCCGCTATGGGCAGCACGACCGCGTCGGCCTGAGCCTCCTCCACCAGCGTCGGGATCTTGGCCGCCTTCACCTCGGTGGGGCCGGTCTTCAGCGTCTTGACGGTCAGTCCTGCCTTGCGCAGCGCGACGCCCATGCCGCTCGAACGGTTCGTCCAGATGTCGTCCTCCGCCACCAGGACCCGGCGCGCCTTCGTCTGCGTCAGGAGGTACTCGGCCATCGCCTCGCCCTGTCGCGCTTCGTCCGCCGGGATCGCGAACTGGGCGCCGGAGAACGCGACGTCGGAGCAGGTGGCGATCTCGGGCAGGAACGCCTCGTCCGTGTCGTGCACCCAGGAGAAGTCGCTGGTGTCACCGATGACGGCGAGCATGTCCGGGTGCTTGGCGAGCAGCTTGCGCGTCGGGACGTCCGGGTCGGCGGTCAGCGGTACGAGCCGGAAGCGGTCGCCGCTCTTGGCGCCGAGCGTCTCGGCGAAGGCGGACTCGACCGTGCGCCGCTGCTGCGTCGTGAACTGCTTGTACTCCGACTCCTCGTACTCGTCGGCGGCGTCCCTCGCGCCGACGTGCTCGTAGCTGTGGGCGACGCCGATCTCGTGGACGGTCGGGGCGGTGTCCTCATTGCTGCCGGATGTGGTCTCGGTGTCCGGTGCGGCGAGGGAGCGTATGCCGAGGCCCGTCGGGACACTGACGGCCAGGACGAGCGCGGCAGTGATCAGCACGCGCTTGCGCGAGCGGCGGCGTCGGGGGCCGTCGCCCGGCGCAACCTTGCTCACGGAGCCCGCGGCCGGCTGGGTGCGGGCGTTCGCGATCCCTGCCGCCGGGTGCCGGTCATGCGCGTCCCCCACGCGGACGGTCGGCGGGTGGTCTGCCCGGCCTGCCCCGGCCGCCCGGGGGCCGCCGTCCGGGACCTGGTCCTGCGGCTCCGGGGCCTGGTCCTGCGGCTCCAGGGCCGGGGTCTGAGGCTCCGGGTCAGGGCCCCGCTCCTCGGACCCCCGCGGCAGCGCAAGCCCCCGCCCCGCCGCCAGAATCCGTTCGAGCGCCGTCGCCGCGTCCGCAGGCCGGTCAGCGGGGTCCTTCGCCAGGAGGTCGAGGACGATGCGCTCCACCGCCGCCGACACCTCGGCCCGCGCCCGCGAAGGCCGCAGCGGTGCGTCGTTGACGTGGTTGTACATGACCCCGGCCGCCGAGCCGGTGAACGGCGGGTGCCCGACCAGGAGTTCGTAGAGGACGCAGCCGAGTGCGTACAGGTCGGTGCGCCCGTCGCCCGGCTCCTGCCGGAACCGCTCCGGCGCCAGATACGGCACGCTGCCGAACGGCAGCTGCCCGGTCCGGGTAAGGCGAGAGTCGCCGGCGACCCGCTCCATGAACGTCGCGATGCCGAAGTCGACGACCTTCGCGGAGCCGTCCTGCGCGACCATCACGTTGCCCGGCTTGATGTCACGGTGCACGACACCCGCCGAGTGCGCCGCGTCCAGGGCGCGGCAGACGTCCGCCGCCCAGCGCAGCGCGTCCGCCACGGGCACGCGGACACTCTCGCGCAGCACTTGGTCGAGCGAGCGGCCCTGTACGAGGGCCATCACCAGGTACGGGGTGGTGCCGTCCGTGCCGTGATCGTGGACGGCGACGATGTGCGGGCTGTCCAGCGAGGCCGCCGCGCGGGCCTCCTGCCGGAACCGGGCAAGGAGCTGCTCCTGCTCGCCCTCGTCCGCGGACGCCGAAGGCACGAAGAGCTTGATCGCCACCTCGCGCCCCAGGCTCCGGTCCCGGGCCCGCCACACCTCGCCCATACCGCCCGCGCCGATCCGCTCGATCAGCTCGTACCGGCCGTTCAGCAAACGCCCCCGCACGGTGTTCCCCCCTCGGCGCCGCGGATTTTCGTCGCGGCGCCGTCTTTCGTCCGCCTAGCGGTTGATGGCCTGGATCTCTTCCACCACGACATCCTGGTCCGCACCGAACTCGCCGTCAGGCAGCGGCTGTTCCGCGTTCACCCCGGTGCCGGTCCAGTGGATCTTCCACGTCACCGTGGCCTTCAGCGGGTACGTGCCGTCGCCCGAGGAGCGGAGGTACTTCACGCCGCAGGGAGGGGTCTCGTCCGACTTGCCCTTGGCGTAGGGCTCGCCGATCTTGCCGTCCTTCAGCTCGCAGACTCCGGACGCGGGGTACGTCTCCGCGTCCGCCGTGCCCGGGTCGATCTTGAGGGAGACGGGTTCGGCGGTCGTCGTCGCCTCGATGCCGAGGACGGGCACTGATGCCGTCACCGACACGGGCTTGAACTCCGCGCCGTCCAGCCATGCCCAGGTGGGGAGGTTGACCTTCGTCTCGCCCTCGGGGGCGAGCGTCACCTTCGTGCCGGGCACGCGGATCTCGGCGTACGCGAGCTTCGCCAGGATCTCCGGGTCGATGGCCTCGGGGACGTCGGCGGGGGGCGGGTCGCCCTTGTCGACCCAGAAGGTCTCCTTCGTGCACTTGTCCCAGCCGGGCGGGTAGGACTTGTTGGGGAAGGACGACCACCAATAGCCCTTGCCGGCCTTGTCCATGTTGAAGTCCTTGTACGGCTCGCCCTCGACGTACCGTTTCCGCTGCTCCAGGTCCCACTCGTGGCCCGTGGAGTCGACCGCCCACGTCGCCTCGCGTTCCTTCTTGAACTGGGCGGGGGTGTACGCGGGGCCGTACCAGCAGGGCGGCGGCGAGTAGCTGCCGGTGGGCGCGATGGCGCCCGCCTTGGCGCCCGACCCGTTCTTGGAACGGTCGTAGACGATGCCGCCGGCGGTCGCCAGCAGCGTTCCGTCCTGTTCGTCGCCCGATACGGAGGGTGTCTCTGCAGGTGTTCCCCCGCCGATGTCCTTCTCTGCGGCAGCCGGTGGCGCGGACAGCAGTACGCAGCCCAATGCCACCGCAGCTGCCAGCGCGGCTGATCTGTGCCTCATGGTTGGCATTTGTCGCTCCCCCGAGTCGCGTTCAACTTCGTCGTCACCCAGGCTCCCGCTTTGCTCTTGCGCAGTTCGGCGGCGTAGAGCACATAGCTGTTCTTCGTGGCGGGTGACTTCTCGATCTTGTCCTTCTTGAGGTACTTGTCGTAGACCTTGGACTGGTCCTCGCAGTACGTGAGGGCCGCACCGGCGCCGTCGGCCGTGACGGTCGCGTCGAAGTAGCGGTAGGCGCCAGTGGTGCGTGCCTGCGCCTTCACGTAGGCCTGGATGTACTTCTGCGCGGCGGCCGCGGCGTCGCCCTCGTGATAGAAGCGCATCGCCTTGTGGACCGGGTCCTTCTCGGCGATGGCCATGTCTACCGTCTGGATCGCCTGCTCCCTGTCGGCGAGCACGGCGTCCTTGGTCTTGTCCCCGGTCTTCGCCCAGTCGAAGGTGAACGACACGTCCGACGGCAGTTCGATCTTCGGACGGTCCGCCACCGCCTCGGCGGGCTCGCTCGGCGACGAGGACTTCTCGCTCCCCTGATCCGCACCGGCGATCTTGTCGTCGCCCTTGGACGGCTCGTCGTCGCTGCCGCAGGACGTCAGAAGCAGGGCTGCGGTCGCGGACAGTGCGACCGTCGTCAGGCGGAGGGGGCGGGTCACTGTCGGCTCCTGGCAGGTGTGGCGTGTGGGTCGGCGCGAGATCCGCACGCTAGTCGGGGCCTCACCCGGATACCAGATAGATATCTGCAGAGAAATGGGGCGGGAGGGATTTATCGCCGCGAACTCATGTCACAGTTCCGTACGCGCGTGGCCCGGTGTGGTGCAAGCCCCTGACCGCCTCATCCGGCGTCGAGGCGTGCCGTCACCCCTTCACTGCACCTCCCAACGCAAACCCCCCGCCCAGCCTCCGCGAGATCAGTACGTACAAGAGGATCACCGGTGTCGAGTAGATGATCGAGAAGGCGGCCAGTTGGCCGTAGACCACCGTGCCCTTGTTGCCGAAGAAGTCATTGATGCTCACCGATGCCGGCATCTGTTCCGGGGTCAGGAGCAGCATGAAGGGGACGAAGAAGTTGCCCCACATCATCACGAAGGAGAAGACCGTCACCACGGCGACGCCCGGGCCCATCAGGGGGAGCACGATTCGGAGAAGGGACTGGAAGGACGATGCGCCGTCCGTCCACGCCGCCTCCTCCAGCTCCTTGGGGACGCCGTCCATGAAGTTCTTCATCAGCCAGATGGCGAAGGGTAGTTGGGACGCGGCGAAGAAGAAGATCGTGCCCTGCATCGTGTCGATCAGGTCGACCTGTACGAACAGTGCGTAGACCGGCACCATGATGGCCGTGATCGGCAGGCTCGTCGCGAAGAGGATCGTCAGCATGAACGGGCGGTTCAGGCGGGACCTGAAGCGGGAGAGCGGATACGCGGCGAGCGCCGCGCAGACCACCGTCAGGAGTGTGCCGCCGCCGCACAGCAGCAGGCTGTTGAGCAGGGGCGTGAAGGTGATCTCGGGGGTCAGTACCGCGTCGTAGTTGTCCAGGGTGATGCCGTCCGGGATCTTCACCTTGAGGTCGGCCTCGGTGTCGAGCGAGGACAGGATCACCCAGGCCAGGGGGAGCACGAAGGCCAGGGCGACCACCAGTAGCCCTGCGTCCGCGGCGAGGCGGCGGCTCGTGCGGCGTGAACGCAGGCTGCGACCAGCAGAGTTGACGGTGTTGGCGGACACTCAGACCTCCGTGCGGAGCAGGCGCATGTAGACGAGGGAGAAGAGCGAGCCGACGACCAGGAGCAGCAGCGCCACCGCCGTGCCGTAACCGATCATGCTCTTCTGGAAGGCCTGCTCGTACATGAACAGGGGGAGGGTCTGGCTGCGGTTTCCGGGGCCGCCTCGCGTCATCACCCAGATCAGACCGAAGACCGAGAGGGTCTGGAGGGTGTTCAGCATCAGGTTCGTGCCGATGGAGCGGCGGATCATCGGGAGCGTGATATGCCACATGCGGCGCCAGCCGCCCGCGCCGTCCACCTCGGCCGCCTCGGTGATCTCCTTGGGGATCTCGTTCAGGGCCGCCGAGTAGACCAGCATCGAGAATGCCGTCCCGCGCCACACGTTGGCGAACGACACCGCCAGGATCGGCAGCGTGTACATCCAGTTCTGGGACGGGAGGTGGAGGAAGTCCAGGACCGCGTTGAGGGTGCCTTCGCGGCGGAAGAACGCGTACAGGAGGAACGCCGCCACCACCTCGGGCAGCACCCACGCCGTGATCACGATCGCGCCGGTGAGCGTGCGGACCGGCTTGGAGGCGCGCTGCATCAGGGACGCGAGCGCGAGGCCGATGGTGTTCTGGCCGATCAGCGACGACACGACCGTGAAGACCAGGGTCAGCCAGACCGCGTTGAGGAAGGCCTCGTCGCCGAACGCCTTACGGAAGTTGTCGAACCCGACGAAGCTCGACTCCGCCTGGCCGGTGAGCTGGAGGTCGGTGAACGCGATGTAGGCGCAGTAGCCGATCGGCCCCGCCAGGAACAGGAGCAGCAGGATCACGGCGGGGGAGACGGGCAGCGCGCGGGACAGCGCACGGCCCGTCAGCCTGGAGCGGGACGGGGGACGCGACGGGCGGCGCGGGACGTCGGGGCCCTGAGCGGTCTTCACGATGTCGCCGGGCCCGGCGGGGGGTGCGGTGGTCACCTCGGGGCACTCACTTCCCTTGCGTACGGACGGCTGCCGACGCGGGTGCGTGCGGACGGACGCCCACACGCACCCGCCCGCGGCTACTTCTTGACGACCTCGCCGTCCGTAGCGGCCTTGACCTCGTCGTCATACCCGCTCGCCGCGTCCGCCACCGAGGCGTCGCCCGTGGTGACCTTCTCCATGGCTTCCTGCACCGCGGTGGAGACCTTCGGGTACGCCGGGTACGCGGGGCGGTAGTGCGTCGAGGGCACCAGGTCGGTGAAGAACTTCAGGCCGGGCTGCGCCTTGAGGTACGCGGGGTCCTCGGCGACGTCCTTGCGGACCGCGATGCCCGAGTTGGCCACGTACCACTTCTGGGCGTTGGCCTTGGTCTGCATCTGCTCGATGAACCTGAAGGCCAGGTCGGGGTTGGACGCCTTGGACGGGATCGCCCAGGTCCAGCCGCCGGACATGCTCACCTTGCCGGGCGCCTCGCCGTTCTGGGTGGGCATGTGGGCAAGGCCCAGCTTCTTCGACCACTCGGGCCACTCGTGCCCCGCGCCCTTGCCCCAGTCCTGCGGCAGCCAGGAGCCGTCGAGGTTGATGCCGAGCTTGTCCTCGGGGAGCAGTTCGCCGCGCACGCGGGTGGCGAAGTTCGGGTCGAGGGCGTCGGTCACGTCGGGGCCGAGCTTCTCCTTGTAGACGGTCTCGACGAACTCCAGGGAGTCCTTGAAGCCCTGGCTGCCGGTGACCCACTTCTTGGACTTCGGGTCGTACATCGGGTCCTGGCCGGTGCCGTACAGGAGCATCTCCATGCCCTGCATGGTGGCCGCCTCGCCCGCGGGCTTGCCCGTGTAGACGTTCATGGGGGTGACGCCGGGGACCTTCTCCTTGATGGTCCGGGCCGCTTCCAGGATCTCGTCCCACGACTTGGGCTGCCAGTTGGCCGGCAGTCCGGCCTTCTTGAAGATGCCCTTGCTGAACCACAGGCCGCGGGTGTCGGTGCCGTCCGGGACGCCGTACGTCTTGCCGTCCGCCGCCTTCGCGGCCGACTTGGACGTACCGATGAACTGGTTCCAGTCCTTCCACTTGTCCAGGTACTGGTCCAGTGGCTTGAGGTACCCGCTGGTGATGTCCGAGTTGATGAGGAAGGTGTCCTCGTAGACCAGGTCGGGAGCGGTCTTCGGGGAGCGCATCATCTGCTGGAGCTTGGTGTAGTACTCGGAGTCCGGCGCCTTGATCGGCACCAGTTTCACCTTCTTGCCGGGGTTCTCCTTCTCGAACTGTTTCTTGATGTCGGCCAGATAGGTGTCCATGACCTTGATCTGGGTGTCCGTGGACTGCTTGAAGGAGACCTTCACGGTGTCCGGATCGTCGCCGGAGTCCCCGCCGCACGCGGTGAGGGTGCCGGCCGCGACCAGCGCGGTGACGAGGAGCAGAGGGGCGGTGGGGCGCACGGGCACGACCTCCTACTGGCCGACGCGGCTGGGTTACCACGCGGGGCGCAACGCTGGGCTGCCCGGTGAACGTAAGGGCGGGTTCGGAGCAAGGTCAATGCCCGTGCGTCGCCCCTTGTCATCAACGTGACAACGTTGTTATTGGGGCCGCAACAGGTGTACGGCAGCGGGGCTTTGGGGGCGGCACGGGGGCGCAGGGGCGCGGAGTCGTGAGGGGCGGCGCGTCCGCGCACCGGCCGATCAGGTGGCCGACGTCAGCCAGCGGTACACGTACTCCGGGCGGCCCACGTGTCCGTACTGCGGGGTGCGGGTGGCGCGGCCCGTGGTGACCAGGTGCTCCAGGTAGCGGCGCGCGGTGATGCGGGAGATGCCGACCGTCTCGGCGGCGGCAGCGGCGGTGACGCCCTCGTCGGGCGCGTCGCGCAGGGTGCGGGTGACCCTCTCCAGGGTGGGGCCGCTGAGCCCTTTGGGCAGGGCGGCGGGGCTCGGCGCGCGGAGGGTGGCCAGGGCGCGGTCCACCTCGTCCTGCCCGGTGGCCTCGCCCGCGGCGGTGCGGAACTCGGCGTAGCGGGTGAGGCGGTCGCGGAGGGTGGCGAAGGTGAAGGGCTTCAGCACGTACTGGACCACGCCGAGCGACACGCCCTCGCGTACGACCGCGAGATCGCGGGCCGATGTGACGGCGATGACGTCCGTACGGTGGCCCGCGGCGCGCAGGGTGCGGGCCAGTTGGAGGCCGTGGCCGTCGGGGAGGTGGAGGTCGAGGAGGAGCAGGTCCACCTCGGTGCGGTCCAGGGCCCGTTTCGCCTCGGCGGCGCTGTGCGCCTTTCCCACGGTACGGAAGCCGGGGATGCGGTTCACGTAGAGAACATGGGCGTCCGCCGCCACGGGGTCGTCCTCCACGACCAGAACCCGGATCGGCTCTGTCACTTGGTGCCTCCGTCTGCTGCGTCCGGTCTGGTGGACGCCTCGTCATCGGCACCCGGCGTCGCGGGTTGTGCCCACCCGTTCCGCCCTGCGGAACGCCTGCCCACAACAAGAGCGGCCCGGGTGTCCGCCACGGAAGCGGCATCCGTCCGCAGAAGGACCTCGAACTCCGCGCCGCCCCCGGCTGCCTCCCGCACCTTAAGTGTCCCCTCGTGCTTCGTCACCGTCTGGTGGACCAGGGCGAGCCCCAGGCCGCGGCCCGCCGTGGCCTTGGTCGACCAGCCGCGCTGGAAGACCGCCTCGGTGTGCGCGGGGTCCACGCCGGGACCCGTGTCCGAGACGCGCAGCGTCAGTCCCGCCCCGTCCGCGCGTGCCGTCACCGTCACGCGGGCCGCGTGGGAGCCCTGTGCCGCGTCCACCGCGTTGTCGATCAGGTTGCCGAGGACCGTCACCAGGTCGCGCGCGGGCAGCTCCGGCGGCAGCATGCCGTCGTCGATGCTGCTGTCGGGGGAGACGACCAGCTCCACGCCGTGCTCGTTCGCCTGGGCCGCCTTGCCAAGGAGCAGGGCCGCGAGGACCGGCTCGCTGACCGCCGCGACCACCTGGTCCGTCAGCGTCTGGGCGAGCTCAAGCTCGGCCGTGGCGAAGTCGACCGCCTCGTCCGCGCGGCCCAGCTCGATGAGGGAGACCACCGTGTGGAGCCGGTTCGCCGCCTCGTGGGCCTGCGAGCGCAGGGCCCGCGTGAAGCCGCGCTCCGAGTCCAGCTCGCCGGTGAGGGCCTGGAGCTCGGTGTGGTCACGCAGGGTGACCACCGTGCCGCGGCGCTCACCGCTCGACACGGGCGAGGTGTTGACGACGACCACGCGGTCCGCCGTCAGGTGCAGCTCGTCGACGCGCGGCTCGGCCGCGAGCAGCGCGCCCGTCAGCGGCGCGGGCAGGCCGAGCTCGGCGACGTTCCGGCCGACCAGGCCGCCCGACACACCGAGCAGCTCGCGCCCGCCGTCGTTGATGAGGGCGATGCGCCGCTGCCCGTCCAGCATCAGGAGCCCCTCGCGCACCGCGTGCAGCGCCGCCTCGTGATAGTCGTGCATGCGGCTCAGCTCGGCGGCGTTCATGCCGTGGGTGTGCCGGCGCAGGCGGGCGTTGATGACGTAGGTGCCGACACCGCCGAGCGCGAGCGCGCCCGCCGCGACACCGAGGAGCGCGAGGAGCTGGCCGCGCGCCGTCGCGCTGATCTCCTCGATGGTGATGCCCGCGCTGACCAGGCCGGTGATGCGACCGCTGCCGTCGGCGGCGCGGATCGGCGTGACCACGCGCACGGACGGGCCGAGCGTCCCCGTGTACGTCTCGGTGAAGGTCCTGCCGCGCAGGGCGTCCGCCCGGTGGCCCAGGAAGCGCTCGCCGATCTGCTCCTTGTCGGGGTGGGTCCAGCGGATGCCGTCCCTGTTCATGATCGTGACGAAGTCGACCCCGGTGTGGTGCAGCACGTCGGTCGCGTACGGCTGGAGGATCTTCGTCGGGTCCTTGCCGCGCACGGCCTCGCGTACGGAAGGGGAATCCGCCACCGCACGCGCCGCGGCCGTCGCCTGGCGGCGCGCGCCCTCCTCGGCCTGCTGCCGGTCGCTCAGGAACGTGAACAGCGCACATCCGGCCACCACGACGGTGACCAGGACGATCTGCATCGCGAAGAGCTGCCCGGCGAGGCTGCGGGGCCGGGGCGGGCGGGCGAGGGACATGGTGCAAGTCTGCCTCGCCGTTTAAGCGCGAACTAAATGAACGCAAGGGTGACCGCCCTCACAGGGCGAGAGATAGTCACCCGAGATCCGCCTGCCCAGGACGTGAGCCGCACGCACTGGCCGAAAACGCCGACGTAGTCGTTCAAGGAGGGCCCTCGTGGCCGACACCACCGACAGCAAGGTGGCACCGGCGCCCGCCGCCAAACGGGACCGCACCCACTACCTGTACATCGCAGTCATCATCGCCGTCGTTCTCGGTATCGGTGTCGGACTGCTCTTCCCCGACTTCGCCACGGAGCTCAAGCCGCTCGGCACCGGCTTCGTGAACCTGATCAAGATGATGATCTCGCCCATCATCTTCTGCACGATCGTCCTGGGCGTCGGCTCGGTCCGCAAGGCCGCCAAGGTCGGCAAGGTGGGCGGGCTC
The DNA here is from genome assembly GCF_050270335.1 of Streptomyces sp. NPDC059900. Classification (NCBI taxonomy): domain Bacteria; kingdom Bacillati; phylum Actinomycetota; class Actinomycetes; order Kitasatosporales; family Streptomycetaceae; genus Streptomyces; species Streptomyces sp. NPDC059900. The sequence continues at coordinate 1,232 of NZ_JBNNJZ010000189.1, read as the reverse complement.
GCGCTCGGCTACTTCGTCGCGATGTCGGTCGTCGCGCTGGCCATCGGCCTGATCGTCGGCAACATCCTGCACCCGGGCTCGGGCATGGACATCTCCGACTCCGAGAAGGGCGCGGGGCACGACGCGGCCGAAGAGGCGAACAAGGGGCTCGTCGACTTCGCGCTCGGCATCATCCCGAAGACGATCGTCTCCGCCTTCACCGAGGGCGAGGTCCTTCAGACGCTGCTCGTCGCGCTGCTCGTGGGCTTCGCCCTGCAAGCCATGGGCCGCTCCGGAGAGCCGATCCTGCGCGGCATCGGGCACATCCAGCGCCTCGTCTTCCGCGTGCTCGGCATGATCATGTGGGCCGCCCCGATCGGCGCGTTCGGCGCGATGGCGGCGGTGGTCGGCGAGACCGGCACCGACGCCCTGAAGGCCCTCGCCACGATCATGATCGGGTTCTACGTCACCTGTGCGCTGTTCATCCTGATCGTGCTCGGCACGCTGCTTCGCCTGGTGACCGGCGTGAACCTCTTCAAGCTCCTGAAATACCTGGGCCGCGAGTTCCTGCTCATCCTCTCCACCTCCTCGTCCGAGTCCGCGCTGCCGCGGCTCATCGCGAAGATGGAGCACCTGGGCGTCAGCCGTCCGGTCGTCGGCATCACCGTCCCGACGGGGTACTCCTTCAACCTCGACGGCACGATGATCTACCTGACCATGTCGTCGCTCTTCATCGCCGAGGCGATGGACCAGCCGCTCGGCGTCGGCGAGCAGATCTCCCTGCTCCTGTTCATGATGATCGCGTCCAAGGGCGCGGCGGGTGTCTCCGGTTCCGGTATCGCGGTGCTCGCCAGTGGCCTCCAGTCGCACAAGCCGGGCCTGGTGGACGGCGTCGGCCTGATCATCGGCGTCGACCGCTTCATGAGCGAGGCCCGCGCCCTGACCAACTTCGCGGGCAACGCGGTGGCGACGCTCCTGATCGGTACGTGGACCAAGGAGGTCGACCGGCAGCGGGTCGACGACGTCCTGGCGGGACGGCTGCCGTTCGACGAGAAGACGCTGCTCGACGAGGACGCGTCCGAGCCCGGGTCGGTGGACCCTGACTCCGCGGACGGTGTCCCGGCGCAGCCGGACAGCAACGAGAAGAAGTCCCTGACGGCCTCCTAGCCGTCGGCCACCCGCTCGGTGGCGCGTGAGGCGGGCGGGCCCGCCCCGGTCGGTACGATGACCCGGGCGGGCCCGCCCGCTTTTTG
>NZ_JBNNJZ010000188.1:0-14064 GCF_050270335.1 Streptomyces sp. NPDC059900 | reverse complement strand
GCCACGTCCTCCGCCGACTACCTGGAGGAGGACGACGACGTATGGGGAACCGAGGAGGGCGGCACCCCGGCGGTCATCGGTCGATGACCGAGCCGGGGACCCCGGCTGTCATCGGGCGATGACAGCGCTGCGGACCCCGGCTTTCGCAACACAGCCCTCACCAGGCAAGATCAGATCAGCAGCAAAGGGAGGCGCGGGCCAGATGGAACCACTGGAGAAGCGTCTGGAGAAGGCGATGGCCGAACTCCGGACGGCCCAGGAAGCAGTCGCGCGCACCGAGCGCGAGCTGCGGCAGGCGTCATTCGCCGTGCTCTCCTCCGACCGCGCCGTTCGCGCCACCGTGGGCCCGCAGGGCGAGCTGACCGGGATCGAGTTCCTGGAGAACAAGTACCGCGACATGTCGCCCCAGGAGCTGGCTGCCAGCGTCCTGGAGGCGGCGAGCGCCGCGCGCCTGAAGATGAACCGCCACGTGATGAAGGCGATGGCGCCCTTCACCGAACCCAGCAGCGAAGTGCCCGAGCTGAAGGGCTTCGAACTGGACTGGGAGAAGATGTTCGGCCCCGAGGTACTGCGCGAGGACGGCGAGGACACGGCACGCGGCAGCCAGCCCACCCCCGCCTGGCGGGACGCGATCGGTGAGGACGGGGAGAACTGACCATGGGCGAGCGCTACTACGTCGACCCGCAGCGCATCGAGGCGCTGGCAGGGCAGCTGGAGGAGATCGGCACCCTGGCCAGGAGCATGACCGAGGAGTTCCTCGACGAACTGGCCCCCACCGTCAGCTGGCCCGGTACGAGCGGTGAATTCGCCGAGAAGGCCAAGCCGCAGGAGCAGAAGGAGCGGCAGACCACCAAGGACACCATGCTGTCCATCCGCGACGCGCTGACGAGCATCACCGACGCCACGGTCAGCCAGGTCCGCATGGTGAAGGACACCCGCGACCGCAACATCGACGACATCGAGCAGGGCACGAACCGGCTCGAGGCCAACGGCCTTGACGGTGACGCCGGCACGGGCGGGCATGGACGCCGCTGACGACCACCGCACCGCAGGCCGCTTCCGCAGCACGCTGCCGGGAGCGGTCGGTTCGTGGTCTGTGCGCGGCCCCCTGGCCTGCCCTGAGGGCGGGCATCAGGGCGGCCCGCGATGAGCATCCAGGTCTCGCCCGAGGTCAACGCGATGATCTTCATCCTCACCGGGGAGAAGCTCATCGACGCCGACGAGGACCTCGCCTACGACAGCCGGATGCCCTACTCCGGCCTGGGCCGCAAGCTCAACAGGATGTCCTCGCTCATCGACAAGTCGGTCCACGACATCGCCGAGTCCATGCCGGACGACCTGTCGAAGTCCTACGCCAAGGCCATGGGCACGCTCACCGGCGACGGCGGCAAGAACTACCTGCTCGAATTCGCCGATCAGCTCGACAAGATCGCCGAAGGCCGGCGCAAGACCTCCATGGACATCATGGAGTCCAAGTGGCAGGTCATCGCCGAGGTCATCCGGCTGCTCATCGAGATCGCCATCTACCTGGCGATGTCCTTCTTCACCGGCGGCGCGTCCGCCAGCCAGATCATGATGGCCAAGTTGCGCAGCCGCTTCATGATCCTCACCACGCTCACCCACCTGCTCCAGCGGCTGCACATCGCGCCCTCGCTGACCGAGGCGTTCGCCGAAGCCTTCACCACCTTCGCGGTGCGCCTCGCGATGATGAACTTCGCCCCGGACGGCCGCCGCCCCGACGGCTTCGACTGGAGCGACATCCTCAAGTCGGCGGCGTTCGGCGCCGCCGCCGGTGGCCTCACCAGCATCTTCAACGGCTTCGCGAAGAACATCGTCAACAGCTACGACAAGAACGTCTTCAAGAACGGCCCGGGCAACGAATTCAAGAACGGCCCGGGCGGCCCCAACACGCCGGGACCCGGTCCCAAGAACGACATCCCGAACCCCAAGCCGAACCCCAAGCCGACCCCCGAACCCACCCCCAGCCCTACCCCGAGCCCCACCCCCAACCCCACCCCGAGCCCCGGCCCCACACCCGGGCCGACCCCGAACAACACCCCGGGCCCCACCCCGCACGGGGGCGGCCCGAACCTCACGAACAATCCGCTCTCCTTCTTCAACAACCCCAACCTGTGGCGGAACAACTACCTCCTGAACAACTTCTCCCACCGGCCGGGCGCACTGGCGGGGCACTACGGGATCAAGGGGACGGCGGACTTCGTCGCCGCCGGTGCGGGTGAGGCGCTGGCGGAAATCCTGATCAAGGGCGCCTTCGACGGCGACTGGTCCACGAGTTGGTCCACCTTCGTCGGTGCGGGCATCAGCAGCCAGGTCGAGTCGACGCTCACCGGCGGCGCGCTGAACACCGGCGCCGAACTGCGCAACGTCATCGACAACTTGCGCAACCAACCGCCGCCGACGGTGTCGAGCGGCAGCACCGACTCCGAGGGATCCTCGCGCTCCGGTGACGCCTCCGGGAGTGCGGACGGCCCCTCGCGCACCTCGGGAGGCGAGGGCCCTTCGCGCACCTCGGGCGGTAACGGATCGACGCTCGACTCGTCCCCACCGGCCACGCAACAGGGCTCCGGGCCGGGGGATTTCACAGGCAGCCAGTCGCCTCCGCCCTACGTCTCCGAGGCCCCGCCGCCATACTCCGTCCTGACCCCGCCGTCCCACACACCGGTCCCGCCGCTGTCCGTGACCGCCGCGGAGAACGAGCTGTGGCAGCAGGTCCACAACGGTCCCGCCGAGGTCCGCGACCAAGCCCTGAACGACCTCGCCGAACTGCGTGGATCCCAGCCGCCCGGCAGTACCGAGATCGGCGTACGCGACAGCCTGCACGGCAACCTGTCGCAGGTTCCCGAGGTCCGGGTGGTGCCCGCGGGGAACACCGCAGGCGGCCAACTGGACGTCGACGAGGTCCGCCGGGCCCTCGACGGCTTCGGCACGCCGGTCACGGTGGACACTCCGGTCACGGTGGACACCCCGCTCGCGTCGGACACTCCGCTCACCCATTCCGCTCCGGAGGGTTCGGGGCCCGTGGCGGCGGCTCCCGAGGGTTCGGGCGTGGGCGCCCCGGACGGCAATGTCCAGGGCTCTCCGGATGTGCAGACTTCCCCGGATGGTCAGAGCTCTCCGGACGCCCAGCCCTCTCCAGGCGTTCAGACCTCTCCGGACACCCAGACCTCCCCCGACGAAGCGGCCGGCCAGGACGGCGGCCGTACGGTGACGGGGCCGGAGCAAGGTGTCGGTGGTCCCGTTGCCTCCAACGCCCCCGGCAATTCCGGCTCGTCCGGGACAGGTACCGGCTCGGGAACCGGTACGAGCACGGGGGCCCAGCCGAGCGGCACCTTCGCCGGAGGAGGCACCCAGAGCTCTTCTGCCACTCAGCCGACGGGTGCCCGCAACCCGGACGGCTCGCAGACCACGGCCGACGGTGCCGCGCAGACCTCCCCGCCGCCGGAAACCGTCACCCCTCCGGAGAGCAGTACGTCTCCGGGTGCTGACACGTCTCCGGACATCACCGCTTCCCCGGAGGCCGTCAACTCGGCCAGCAGCGGAAGCACTTCGAGCGACACCGGGAATGCCCCCACCCCGGACGGGGACCTCGCGACCGCACCGCCGAAGGTGAGCACCACCGGCTCGTACGCCGACACGGCCACGTCTCCGCCGTTGACTGTCGTCGTCTCGGAGGTGGCGCCGCCGGGGGAGGGGGCGCCGGAGGCCGCGCAACTGCTGGACGGGGCCGGGGTCGACCGCGCCGTCGTGCTGGGTCCCGCGGTCGCGCAGGACGGGGCGGGACGCCCGGTACGCGCTGCCGCCGAGCTGACGCGTGAGGGGCCGGGCGCTCCGGTCCGGGTCCGCCCGCTCGCGGGGCCCCCGGTCGCCGTGACGCCGGACGGCAGCCCGGCTGCTCGGGACACCGCGTTCCCCGGCGCGGACGTGCTGCTGCCGCTGGCCGACGCCCTCGGCCCGGCGCCCTCCGTGATATCCGACCCCGCCACACAGAGCACCGTGCTGACCGACGGCGAAAAGACCGGACTCGCTCCGGACGCCCGCCCGAAGACGGTCTCGGGGCCACCAACCACACCGCACGAAAACGGAGTTGGCCAGGAATCCGGCAACCCCGCCGTCGCCGTCGATCCTGCCGACCCCGGCGCCGCCAAGCTCGCCACCCTGTCCCGCCCCTGGGTCGAACCGGCCACCGACCTGCACCTTGAGTCGGGCCGAGGCGACGGCGACATGTCCGGCGGGCGCGGGCCCGGGAGCGGCGACGCAACGGGTGGGCGAGGGGCCGGGAGCGGCGGCACCCCGCCTCCGCCGCTGCCGTCCACCACCCCGCCTCCTCCTCAGCCGGCCACCACCGCACCGGACAACTCCCCGGCGACACCGCCCGTATCGCTCCCGCCCACGGGGCGGATCGTCGTGCGGCCCGCGGGCGGCGGCGAGATCTCCGGCGACGCGAACACCCCCGCGCGGCCCGAGGGCGAGCCGGTCGTCACCACCCTGGACGGGCACACCGTGCCCGTCGCGCAGCTGCGGCGCTGGGTGCCCGATGCGAACGTCAAGCCCCAACCGGGGCGCGCGGTGCAGACGTTGACCATCTCGCAGAGTGCGGCCGAAGACGGTACGGCGCACAGTGCGGGGCGTCGCCAGCTACTGGGCCAGGACACCTTCCGCGGGGTGCGCACCACATCCGTACCTCCGGCCCCGGAGACGGCAGGGGCTCCGCCCGTCAGCCGTACGGTGTTCACCGGCCCGCCGACCGCGCTCCCCGGGTCGGGCACCCAACGGGGCGCCGACTACTTCGCGGGGCACGGCACCCCCCGTACCGTCACGCTCGGCACCGACGACGCACGGCACCCCGCCGTGAAGGTCAGCGGCGTACAGCTCGGCGAAGTGCTCAAGTCCTGGGCGGCGGACGGCGATCAGGACCGGCCGCTGGTGCTCTTCTCCTGCGAGACCGGACGCCAGCCCGAGATCGCGGGACTCCCGGTGGCGCAGCACGTGGCCAACCGCACCGGGCGGCCGGTGTACGCGCCCACCACCGAGGTGGGCACCGCGCGGGACGGGAGCGGCGATGTCCGCGCGGTGCTCACCGAGGGTCCGGACGGGCCGGGAAGCTGGCGGCTCTTCACCCCGGAGCCCGGCGGCGCGGACCTGGATGCCCTCGCGCGTGTGGCGGGCCTGCACGCGGGCCCCGAACCGGCCGATGCCTTCGCCCGGGCCCGTACGCTCCAGCAGATCCGCACGCTGCGGGACGCCTTCGGTCCGGACGCCGAACAGCAGCCGCAGAACGCCGATTTGCTCGCCGGGCTCGCCTACGTGGACGGCCTGCGCTGGCTGAGTCCCGACACCGCGGCGCGTTACGGCGACGGCCGTATGACCCCGGATCTGTTGCGCCGGATGGTCATTGACCACGGTGGTGCCACCGGCGGCACCACCCCCGACCCGTCGACCGGTCCCACCACCGAGCAGTACGCCGAATTCCTCGGCGCCGCAGCAGAGTTGCGCACCTCGGCGGGACCCGACACCACGCTCGACGCCCTGCTGCCCCCGCCGCCGCCCGCACTTCCGCCGACCACGCTGGTCTCGCCGGAGGACGTACGAGGCCTGGCCTACGCGCCGTCCGCGCAGATCACCTGGTCGCTCTCCAGCACCCCGCTGCCGCTGTCCGAGCTGGGCCTCAGCTCGGAGGACACCGCCGAACTGGCCCGCCGCAGGCCCGATCTGGCACCCGCTTCGAGCCGCCCGGAGAGCCTTGCCGAGGGCATGACCCTCCTGAGCAAGGCCACCCCCGGCACCGCGGACACCGTGCACGCGGACGGCCTTGCCTTGCGGCGGCTCGAAACGCCGGGCGGCGGAAACTGTCTGTTCCGGTCGCTGCTCGACAGCGCCCGCAGCCAGAACACGCCCCCGGCCTGGGCTGCCCGCAATGTCGCGGGAGTGCGCCGCCTGCTGAGCGACCGGATCACCGGGTCCGAACTGGGCGACACCGTGGCCATCGCGATCCCGGACCCGGTCTTCGCCGTGGTGGACGACCTGCGGATGCGCGCCATCGCCGGGGTTGGGACCCCCGCCGAGCAGCGTCGCATCACCCGGCTCTGGAACCGGATCGCGCAGGACGTCGTCACCGGCGGGGACACCGGCACATGGCAGCGGATCATCCGGGAGAGCAACTACCCGCACCTCGCCGATGTGGCGCCCACCCCCGCCGACGCGAGGCGGCTCGGTGCCAAGGGGCTCGTCGCCGCGGCGGCCGAGCTCCCCGCGCTGTGGGCCTCTCCCTTCGCCGACCTGCTTCCGGAAGCCCTGGCGCACACCCTCGACCTCGACCTGCGGCTCGTCCAGCCCGACCGGGCGGCACCGGGCCACACCCTCGTCAACAACCTCAACCCCGGCGCCCGCGGCCCCGCCGTGCACCTGGCGTACAACGGCACCGACCACTACGACGCGCTGATCCCGGCCGCGGCCCCGCTCACCCCCGTACCGGACCCGGAACCGACCCCGGATCCCAACCTGAAGACCACCACTCCGGCCCCGGTCACCCCCACCCCGGTCACCCCGGACCCGGCCACCTCCGCTCCGATCACCCCGGACCCGATCACCCCGGACCCCACCACCGAGACCACAGACGTCTCCGACCCCGCCGCAACCCCCGACCAGAGCGACCCCGTACCGCTGGAGACCCAGCTCGACCGGTACCGGCCGGCCCGGCTGCTGACGGGCCAGGACGCCAGGCCGCCGGGCCCGCTGCCGTCCACCGTCACCTTCGAGGACGGCAGTCGACTGCCCACGGTCCTGATCAGCCCGGACACCGACCCGGCGGCCGGGTCCGTGCGGCAGGGGCCCGCCGGACTGCTCACCGGGCCGGGCACGACCACCCTGCGCTCGCCCGAGCAGGCGGCCCGGGAGATCCTGGGCAAGCTGCCCGCCAAGCTGCGCAGCCAGTTCGACGAGGCGGAACTGCTGCGCCTGCTGACCGAGCAGCCTGGTGCCTTCACCGCACCGCGCGGCGCGCGCTTCGTGGGCCGCGAGAAGTCCGGGGTCGGCCACGAGATGACGGTCGAGGCCATCCCGTACAACCGGTGGGAACGCTTCTCCGACGTGGACGGCGGCACCGTCCGCCTGGACACCGCGCGGCGCGGCCAGGCCGGTACGGGCGGCGGGCGCAGCGTCGGCTTCGGGCGCCGGATCGCGGGCGGGCTGAGCATGGGCCCGCCGCTCAACTGGCTTCTCAAGCTGGGTGTTTCGCTGGGCTGGACCCGCAGGACCGACTACGCGCAGGGGACCGCGGCGTACAACCAGAGCGAGTGGCGCGCTCACGAGGGCTCCCACCTGCACCTGGACGACGTCCACTACCGGGTACGGGTTCACCGCGTGACCGAGGCGCCACCGGTGACCACCGGCCCGGACAACACGACTCAAACGAAGCCCAGTTGGCGGCGCGAGCAGGTCCATGCCGCGGAGTTCGCGATGCGCGACGGGCTGAGCTGGCGGCTGCCGGACGATCTGACCGTGCCCTACAGCGGGCCGCGGCGGGCGCCCGAGACGCTCACCTTCCCGGACGGGATCGAGCCGCGGATGACCGACACCACCGGGCTCCACCTGACGGACCCGCCGGAGGATGTGGCCCTGGCCATCTCCGGTGTACGGCCGGGCAGTTCGGCGCACCGCACGCTGGTCTCGTACGTCCGGCCGGGTCGGCTCCTTGCCCTGTTCGGCCGGTTCTCCGGGCCGGTCACCGGGCCCGAGCTGAGCCGGGGCAGCGGGCAGCATCCCCTCGGACACCTGATCGTGGAGCGTTCGGTGCCGCACCGGGCGACCCTGGTCACCGAGTCGGTCAAGGCGGAGCTGCGCGAGCTCACCCAGACCACCTACCAGAACGAGCGCGGTCACGTCCGTGACACCCGACTGGGCTTCCAGGTGACCTCGGGGCCCAACTACACCCTCGTCGGCCCCGAAACCGACGTACGCATCCAGGGCGGCCCGCTGGTCCGCGCGGACCTCACCACCGGGCGGGGGCACTACCTGGGCGCCGACGCGGCCCGCAAGACGACCGGCCGCCTCCGCAACACCCCGGTCGCCCTCTATCGGGTGGAGCGCACCCTGATGGTGCGCAAGCCCGGTGAGCTGCCCTCGGCGGCACGTCCCGTCCGGGTGGTCAGCCTGGACTGGATCTCCACCCGGGACGCGCGGCGCCTCGCGGGCTGGGACAGCCGCACGCCCGGCCAGACGGGACCCGACCCGGACGCCGAGCCGCCGGTGCCGTGGTACCTCTCCCGGGAGGACCCGGTGCACTTGAGCGGCCAGGTCCGCGCCGAGGGCTTCAGGCCCGTACGGCCGCCGACCCAGCCGCAGGCTCCGGTCCGGCCGGAGTCGCAGCCACAGTCGGAGACGCAGCCGGAGTCCCAGCCGAAGACCGAGTCCCGGTCCCCGCAGACCGAGTCCGAGTCCGAGCAGGCCCCGCAACCCGCCCCCCAAGACCCCATGCGGGCCTTCGCGGACTCCGTCCTGGACACCTTGCACCGCGCCCATCCGTCGCTGTTCGTCCCGCCGATGATGCTGCGGCACCCGCGCCTGGCCAAGTTCTGGTACGGCGACGGGCGGATGCGGACGGCGCTGCACAACGACCGCCAGGTACGCGAGGCGCTGAACCGTCCCACCCTGGCGCAGAGCCTGGACGACCTGACGACCACCGGAGTGCCGGTCACCCTCACCGAGGACGGCAAGGTGCGCCGCGGCCACCACACGCTCATCCTGCGGGCGCGCCTCACCGACCGGAAGTTCGAGACCACCATGAGCGAGCGCGCGCTGCGCAACGCGGTGATCGGCACCGAGGTCTCGGGGCAGGGGCAGCAGGCGTCCACCACCCTCTCCGGCGGTGTCGAGCTCGGCGTCTCGCCGCGCGACCACGACAAGGTGCCCGATGTCGGCCTGCCGCGCCAGGCGGGCAGCGTGGCGGTCGGCGTCCGGCACGCAAGGACCGACCAGAAGGCGACCCGGAACACGGTCGCGGTCACCCACGACCATCTGATGTTCCAGACCGGCGCCGACCTCTACAGCTACCGGGTCGAGTTGGGTGCCTCCTTCGAGGGCCACCGCCGCCCGCGCGGCTGGGCCAGGCTCGTCTCGGTCGGCCTCCTTGGCGCGGGTGTCTTCGTCAGCAAGGTCGAGGAGCAGCCGCTGTTCGGCCGTGGCAACGAGACCGTCGGCCGGGTCGAGCTCGCCGTGCCGTCCGCCCACGGCTCCGACCGCCACGCGCCCGCCGATCCGCCGCCGGGCGGTACGACACCGACGACGACAGCCCCCGTGCCCCGCCATCTCTCTTCCGTCGAAGCGGACCAACTCCTGGACGGCGTCACCCCGTTGGCACGGACGGCCGAGGCCGACCGGCAGCTCACCGGGAAGCTCCTGAGCGTCCCGCACGTGGTGCTCAGTACCGAGGGCGGCCCGCACCGCCAGCAGCTCATGCAGGACACCGCCGACCGGGCGTCGGGCACCTCCTGGCACGTCAGCGCGCCCGGCGCCCCGGTCCGCACCGCACTGCGCCGGGCCATGGCGAACCTGAGCGTGGCCGGACAACTGGGCCAGTACCTGGGCCCGTTCGGGTCGCGCGTCACCGGACTCAACGGCGCCGGACCCTTCCGCACCCACTACCTCAAGGCAGCGGTCCGCGGCGAACTGGGCAATTTCCGGGTCAAGAGCGACCCGAAGCCCGCGAGCCTCGAATCCACCGTGGGCAACGAGCACCGCGTCCTGGGCAGCGCGAGCACCGTCAGCCACACCACCCTCGGCCTCCAGGGCACCGAGATGCCGCTCAAGCAGGCGCCGGGCCAACAAGCGGTGGTCGGCTCCTACTCGACGGCCCTGCAGTACGCGTGGGGCAAGGGACGCGGCGTCGCGCAGACCCTCACCCGCGGCCGCAACACCACCCTCGCCTTCGCCGGGCGCATGTACCTGGTGGTCGCCGACGCCACCGAGACCGTCGCGGTACGGGACCGCTGGACCGCCGCGATGGGCGCGGTGGGCACGCGTGCCGGGGACCGCATCAGCTCCGCCGCCGGGCGGATATCCGGGCGCCTCGGCGACAGCCTCGCCCCGCGCCGGGCCGCCGCCGCGCTGCACCGCATCCGCGACGCGGTGATGTTCCACCTGCCGATGCAGGACGTCATCGAGGCCGGTCTCGCCCCGGACGGCCTCGGCACCACCACCCCGCACAACCTCGGCGGCGGCTACCGGGTGCCCCCGTACCTGCGTGACCGCCGCTTCCCCACCCACCCCACCGGCCAACTCGACGCGAGCGGCGCGGCGCAGCAGCTGACGGCACAGCTGGCGAAGATCGGGGTGCCCTCGCACGACCGCGAGCAGGCCCTTCAGCGGCTCTCCCCGGACTTCCTCCAATCGCATCTGCACGAGCTGACGACCGGCGGGATGACCCTGCCGGTGCGCTACCGCACCTGGTCGAGCCCGTTCCACCTGCCGGTCGGCGGCAGCCCCGGCCGACTCCGGTTCGAGCTGACGCCGGTCACCACCACCGTCGACAGGCTGCGCACCGGTTTCGAGCTCGAGGACTACCGCACCACCGCCCGCGACGACGCCGACAGCACCTCCCAGGACCGCGGCGCCGACGTCACGCTCAGCGGCGGCGAGCGCGCCGCGGACAGCGGCGTCCTCATCGCCAATCCGTCCCTCCAGGGCACCGCGGCCAAGCAGCGCGCCAGCACCCGTACCCAGACCGCCGGCACCACCTCGATGCCGAACATCGCCACCACCCAGGCGCACGCCGAGATCGTCACCAGCTACACCCTGACCGTCACCATGACGGACGCGACCGGCGATCCGCTCGCCCCCCGCATCGACGCCACCCCCGTCGGCAGCCTCAACGAGATCCTCCCCGCGAGCCTGCTCACCCCGGACGGCGACGGTGCCGACAACGCGCTGACCGAGCAGGACGTGCCGGAACCCGAGCGTGCGGTGCGGATGCTGACCGCCGAGCAGGCCCGGCCGGACGGCATCGCGGCCTGGCGCGACTCCTCCAGCGGCGGCACCGAATCCGACGTACTGCCCTTCGACGACCAGATCGGCTCCGGCATCCTCGCCGTGGACATCCGCGGCGCGGCCAACGTCCAGGACGCCCTGACCCTCGCCACCGCGCGCGCCGACGGCCTCGGCGACACCGACCTCGGCCAGCGGCACACCGGCAACGTCCTCGCCGGGCGCCTGCGCATGGCCCGCCTCACCCCGCTGACCGGCATCGGCACCGCGCCCGCCCAGGCCCAGGAGGAAGCCACCACCCAAGTCGGCCTGACCGCGGGCTTCCGCGAGGCGCTCGGCGCGAACGGCACCCCGCTGCCCACACAGGCCTCCTCGCACCTCTTCGGCCAGTCCCACACCGCCGATTCCCGCCTCTACGCAAAGATGCACCGCAAGGGCGCCCGACTGCTCGCCGTGGAGAACAAGCCCCGCATGGAAGCCATGCAGCGGGCGAAGACCTCCGACGCGTCGGAGGCGGGCATCACCGACAACGTCGAGGGCGCCGTCGGCACCGCACCCCTGGCGGGCACCAGCAACGCCGGCGTGACCAACCCGGGCGCCACCGTGCCGATCGGCGGCTCGAACGACGGCACCACGCTCAAGGGTGCCGCGGACACCACCCTTGGCACCCACGTCAAGGTCGTCACCGACCGCAGCATGCTCTTCGCGCTGCCGGTCAGCTGGCTCTCGGTCGCCGAGGTCGACCACCGGTTCACCGACAGCCGCCCGCTGCACGCGCTAGGCAAGGCCAAGCGCGGCCCGCGCGCCGCCGAGGCCGAGACCACCGCCCTGGTCTGGCTGCGCGAGGACCTCGCCCGCGACTACGGCCTCCTGGACGACACCACGTTCACCCCCGAGGCCCGCACGGCCTGGGACGACCAGGCCAAGGCCGCGGCCGACCTCGCCACGGCCGAGAAGGGCTACTACGACGCCCGCGCGCGCGCCCGCGAGACCTGGCTCGACCTGAGCGCGCAGGAGCAGACCGCACTCGGCGACGACAACTCCGGCCCGCCCACCGATCTTCCGCAGGACGTGATCTGGTCACCGGCCGTCGTCGCCTGGCAGACCGCCCGCCAAGAGGTCCACCGCTGGGAGCAGCACACCACTGCCGCCGCCGCGGACCACCACCGGCTGCACCTGGCCGCCTCCCGGCTCACCGCCCACCACCAGGGCCCGGCCACCGGACCGGCGCCCGACCAGCCGCAGAAGTACACCAAGCCCGCCTGGCAGTCCGAAGCACCCGAGCCGTACGTCATCACCGACGGCGTCAGCACCGAGGGCACCGCCCCCGGCCCGCGCACCCTCACCTCGCCGGACGGTGCCACGGTGCGCGAGGTGCACGACATGCCCCACGACGGCGCCTCGTTCTTCCACGCGCTGCTGGCCGTCGCCGACCACCAAGGCCGCCTGCCCCACCTGCTCGGCACCGACCTCGCCGACCGGTTCGCGCACGCCCCCGGCGACCCGGCGGTCACGGCCGAAGCCATCGGCGCCGCCCGCGACCGCCTCGCCTGGGCCCTCGGCGACGACGGCAACGAGGATCTGCTCGACGCCCTCGCCCTGGACGCCGCCGACACCTTCACACAGGACGAACTGAACTCCGCCGGGGTGAAGTTCACCCCCGCCCAGCAGGCCGAGTTCGACGCCTTCGGCAGGCTCCCGCAGACCTACTGGCCGACTCCCGGGCAGCGGGTGGCGCTCGCCGTCGCGGCCCTGTCCCGCCCGTTCGCCGCCGAGCCGCAGCAGGAAGGCACCCCGCCCCCGGACGGCACAACCCCCGAGCGCCGTGCGGGCGACCACGGGGGCGCCGACCTGCTGCCCGCCCTCGCCGCCCGCGTCCTCGGCACGCCGCTCACCGTGGTGACCGGCGAGGGCCGCGACCAGCTCTTCCTGCCGCACCGCACCGACCCGGCCGCCGTCGACCCGGCCGCCGACCCGGTCCTCTTCGCCGCCGGCGGCTTCTTCTCCGCCGCGCTCCCGCCCGGCACTCCGGTCCCGGTCGCCACCGCGCTGCCGGGCACGACGACCGCCGACGGTTCCGGTACGGATACGGGGAACTCCGCGAAGCCGCCCGCGCACCGCAGCCATACCACCGCGCCCTGGCTGCCGCCCGCCGACAGCAGCGGCCCGCGCTACCGCCTCGCCCGCGACGGCGTCCTCACCGCACCCGACGGCGCCACCTACACCCAGGGCGCCCCCACCGGCCGCGGCAACGGCTTCTTCGGCGCGTTGTCCACCGCATTGCGCCAGGCCGCGCAGCAGCCGGGCCTCGACCGCGCGGAGGCGGCGCGGCTGCGCATCCGCGCCGAGGTGACGCCCGCCCAGCTGATGCGGATGAACGACCTGCCCGGCGACCGGGCGGAGCACGACTCGCTCTTCACGCCCCCGCCGCTGCGGGTCCGCCCCGGCGCGCCGACGCCGAGCCAGGAAGCCCGGGACGGCCACCTGCGCCGCCACCTCGCCGAAGCCCCGTGGGGCCCCGGAGCGGACCGTGCGGTGGCGAAGTGGGCCGCCACCGCGACCGGCACCACCGTCACTTTGATCGAGGAGAACGGAACCGCCCACACCTACCCGGGCCCGGGCGGCGACAGCAGCCGGCACATCCGGCTCCGCCGCCGGGGCGGAGACTTCGTCCCCCTGACCCTCCACACCCCGGCACCCGCGCCGACCCCGCAGGACCCGGCAGCCATCCCGCTGCCCCCGTCACCGACGGGCAGCGACATCTCCGGCCTCCTGGAGGAGGAGGCGTACGAGCTGAGCACGCTGTCCGGCAACGACGCGAGCACGGACGTTCCCACCACCTCGTCGGACGCGACGCCTGCCGCGCCGGAACCGACCCTTCGTACCTTCAAGCTGGGCAACTACGAGTTCACCAACCTGAACCAGACGGACCGGTACGTCGAGAAGGCGATGCGGATCGTCGAGTTGCTGGACGAGCACAGCACCATCAAGGAGTTCGTCGGCGACCGCCCGGTCCGGATCACTCTGCGCCTGCGCACGACGGAAGCCCCCGCCGATGTGCACGAC
>NZ_JBNNJZ010000187.1:0-14068 GCF_050270335.1 Streptomyces sp. NPDC059900 | reverse complement strand
AACATCAACAAACACCATGGTCCACGAGCTGACCCATCAGTGGTTCGGCGACTCCGTCACCCCCGCCACCTGGCAGGACGCCTGGCTGAACGAAGGACCCGCCGTCTACTACGCGGCCGTCTGGGCGGACCAGAAGGGCTTCCAGCCGATCGAGGAGAAGATGAAGACCGCCTACGCCAAGCTCGACGCGGTCCGCAAGACCGACGGGCCGCCCGGAAAGCCCACCGGGCTCGGCGGCTTCAACATCTACGACGGCGCAGCGGTCTCCCTCTACGCCCTCGACCAGCAGATCGGCCAGGAGAAGTTCGAGGCCGTCATGAAGTCGTGGCTGACCGAGCACCGGCACGGCAACGCCTCGACGCGGGACTTCGTCGACAACGCCGTCGAAGTCACCGGCGACGACTCGGTCGGCACGTTCCTGGACCACTGGCTGTTCGACCTCGACAACCCGCCCATGCCGGGCCACCCGGAGTGGGGTGTCGCGAAGTGAGGCGGCGGCAGAGCGCGGGGAAGCGCCCGCGCATCGCCGCAGCGGCCCTCGCGATAGCGGCGCTCGGCGCCGTCGGCGCCGGCGGCACGGTCAATGCCCCGCAGAGCGCACAAGCCGCGCCTGGCCCCAAGACCCTCCACGCGGCTCCGAATGGCTCGGGACAGTCCTGCACCGTCACCCGCCCCTGCTCCCCGCAGGCAGCCCGTGACGCCGCCCGTGCCATCGGCGGACGGGACGTACGCATCGAACTGGCCGACGGAACGTACGAGTTGAGGCAGCCGCTGAAGCTGGGCGCGGCCGACTCCGGGCGCGACGGACACACCGTCACCTGGACCGCGGCCCGCGACGCCCGCCCCGTCCTGTCCGGCGGCCGTGCGCTCACCGGATGGACCAAGGGCGCCGACGGCACCTGGACGGCGGATGTCCCCGAAGGGGTCACCCCCCGCCAGCTGTTCGTGGACGGCCAGAGGGCGGTACGTGCGCGGGGCGCGGCCTGCGCGGCAAGCACCTGTGACGCGACGAAGGCCGGCATGACGGGCGCCACGGCCACCGGCATCGACCGGTGGCGGCGGCCGACCAGTGCGGAAGCCGTCATCAAGGTCCGCTGGCGCGACTACCACTGCCGGATCACGGGCGTCGAAGGGGACAACCTCACCTTCGCCCAGCCCTGCTGGACCAACTCCGCGAGCGGCACGAACCGTACGGGCCCGGCCTGGGACTCCACCACGGTCGACTCGGCGCGCTACTCCGGGGTCGCCTACTTCGAGAACGCCCGCGAACTCCTCGATAAACCGGGCGAGTTCGTCTGGGACGCACAAGACCGCACCGTCACCTACCTCCCGCGCAAGGGCGAGGACATGCGGCGCGCGGGGGTGCTCACCCCGGTGACCGAGCAGCTCATGGTCGTCGACGGCGCCCACGACCTGCGCGTGCAGGGCATCGGCTTCGCCCACGCCGCGTACGGGCAGCCCTCCACCGACGAGGGGTACGCGGGCACCCAGGCCGGGCTCACCCTCACCGGGGCGAGCGGCCCAGTCGACCACGCGGGCCGGTACTACACCAAGCCGAGCGCGGCCCTCACGGTGCGCGGCGGCCGTCATGTGACCGTCACCGGCGCCGAGTTCACGCAGCTGGGCGGCGCCGGTGTCGTCCTCGAAGCGGGCACCAAGGACACTTCGGTGACGCGCTCCCGCTTCACGGATCTCTCCTCCGGCGCCGTGTACGTCGGCGACACCGAGCCGAAGCCGCAATCCGCGCTCGCGGGCGAACGCAACACCGTCGCGTACAACACGATCCGCCGCACCGGCGTCGAGTACACCGACGCGGTCGGCATCTGGGCCGGATACGAGGCCGGACTCACCGTCGACCACAACACCCTCGACGACCTGCCCTACTCGGGGATCTCCGTCGGCTGGGGCTGGAACCAGCCCGAGGCCAGGCAGTCCGTCCTGCGGGACAACCGGATCACCGACAACCGCATCACGAACGTGATGCGCGTCGAGCACACCCAGCACGACGGCGGCGCGATCTACACCCAGGGCGCCCAGCCCGGCACGGTCGTCTCCGGCAACTACATCAACCGCTCCGCCTACGGGAACACCGAGCGCGACGGCAACGGCATCTACTTGGACGAGCAGTCCTCGTACATCCGCGTCGAGGGCAACGTCATCACGCGCATCGGCTACAAGTGGGTCTCCAACTGGGCCGATTACGGCATCCGCAATCACGCCACCGGCAACTGGACCGACACCGACGCCCCCGCCCTCACCGGCACGGGTTCGACGGCGGAGGACAACCACACCAAGCTCGACCGGCTGCCCCCGGCGGCGCTCGCCGTGGCCGCCCGCTCCGGAGCGCGCCCGGCGGCGGCCGAACAGCTCCGCCCGGACCTCGCCCGCTCCGGCACCGCCTCCCAGTCCTCCACGGACGGCGCGGCCCCGGCGGCCTACGCCACCGACGGAGACACCTCCACCGATACCCGCACCCTGTCCGAAGCGGGCGCCTGGTGGCAGGTCGACCTCGGCGGCGTGCGGCGGGTCGGACAGGTCGAGGTCTGGAACGACGCGTCCATGACCACGGCCGGCTTCGACGTCCAGCTGGCCGGGTCCGCGGACTTCTCCGACGCCACGACCGTGCACGTCGGCGGACGGGCACTTCGGCCCGCACTCCTCGACACGGACGCGGAAGCCAGATACATAAGGATCAAGCTCACCGGCACGGGACGCGTGGCGCTTTCGCACGTACTCGTGCACCCTGCACGTACATAGGCAACATCCGCACTCGCACAGGTTTTTGTACGGAAAGGCACACCATGACCGACCTCCGTCTCGGCGTCCTCGGCTACGGCTTGCGCGGTTCGCTCGCCCGCACCGCCCACCGGCCAGGCGCGGGCTCCCGCGTCATCGCGCTCGCCGACCACGACGTCACCGCCCGGACGGAGGCGGCCACGGCCTTCCCCGACGCCCGGATATCCACCGACCACCGCAAGGTCGTCGAGGACCCGGACGTCGACGCCCTCGTGATCCTCACCCCCGACCACACTCACGCGTCGCTCGCCTGCGAGGCACTGCGCGAGAACAAGCCCGTCTTCGTGGAGAAGCCCCTGGACATCGGCATCGAAGCCTGCGACGAGATCCTGCGCACCGCCCACGAGACGGGAACGCGCCTCTACGTAGGCCACAACATGCGCCACATGCCCGTGATCAGGCTGATGCGCGACATCATCGGACGCGGCGACATCGGCGAGGTCAAGACGGTCTGGGTGCGCCACTTCGTCGCCTACGGAGGCGACTGGTACTTCAAGGACTGGCACGCCGAACGGCAGAACACCACCGGCCTGTTGCTCCAGAAGGCCGCCCACGACATCGATGTCCTGCACTGGCTCGCGGGCGGCTACACCCGCCAGGTGCAGGCCCTGGGCGACCTCATGGTCTACGGCGACAACCCGCACCGTCGCGAGCCGGGCGAGCCCAAGACGGACGACTGGTACACCGAGGACGGCCACTGGCCTGCGGCCGCCCAGCGCGACCTCAACCCGGTCATCGACGTCGAGGACGTCTCGCTGGTCAACATGCGCCTCGACAACGGCGTCCTGGCCTCCTACCAGCAGTGCCACTTCACGCCCGACTACTGGCGCAACTACACCGTCATCGGGGACGCGGGCCGCCTGGAGAACTTCGGCGACGGCCCCGGCGGTGTGGTGAAGGTCTGGAACTCCCGGCGCTCGGGCTACCGCGCCGAAGCGGACGCCGAGTACCTGGTGCCGGACGAGCAGGACGAGGGCGGGCACGGCGGATCGGACCCGCTGCTCATCGACGAGTTCGTACGTTTCGTGCGCGAGGGAGGGCGCACCGACACGTCGCCGGTCGCGGCCCGGATGGCGGTCGCGGCGGGCGTGCGCGCCACGCAGTCGCTGCGCGACGGGGGCACGCCGCGTGAGGTGCCGGACCTGGATCCGGAGCTCGTGGCCTATTTCGAGCGGGGCCAGACCCGCTAGCGGGCGGGGCCAGAGCAGGGCCTGAAGGAAAGCTGCGGCGGCGCTTAAGAAATCCTCGATGGACCAGGGCGCCGCCGTAGGGAAGATTCCTGTGTCGTCGGTGGAAGAAGCGACGTACGACAGGAGCCGCTGCGTTGAAGGCGCTGGTCAAGGAGAAGGCGGAGCCGGGACTCCGGCTGATGGACGTACCGGAGCCGGTGATCGGCCACGGAGACGTCCTGATCAAGGTGCTCCGCACCGGGATCTGCGGCACCGATCTGCACATCCGGGCCTGGGACGGCTGGGCGCAGCAGGCGATCAAGGCGCCGCTGGTCGTCGGGCACGAGTTCGTCGGCGAGGTCGTCGGGACCGGGCGTGACGTCGCGGACATCAAGGTCGGCGACCGGGTCAGCGGCGAGGGCCACCTCGTCTGCGGCAAGTGCCGCAACTGCCAGGCGGGCCGCCGCCACCTGTGCCGTGCCACGGTGGGCCTGGGCGTCGGCAGGGACGGGGCGTTCGCGGAGTTCGTCGCGCTGCCCGCGGCCAATGTGTGGGTGCACCGCGTGCCCGTGGACCTCGACGTGGCCGCGATCTTTGACCCGTTCGGCAACGCCGTGCACACCGCGCTGTCCTTCCCGCTGGTCGGCGAGGACGTGCTGATCACCGGAGCCGGGCCGATCGGCCTGATGGCCGCCGCCGTCGCCCGGCACGCGGGCGCCCGCAACGTCGTCGTCACCGACGTCAGCGAGGAGCGCCTCGAACTCGCCCGCAAGATCGGCGTGAGCCTGGCGCTGAACGTCGCCGAAACCCCGATCGCCGAGGGGCAGCGCGAACTGGGGCTGCGCGAGGGCTTCGACGTGGGCCTCGAGATGTCCGGCAACCCCGTCGCGATGCGCGACATGCTCGCCAACATGACGCACGGCGGCAAGATCGCCATGCTCGGTCTGCCGGCCGAGGAGTTCGCCGTCGACTGGTCCCGGATCGTCACCTCCATGATCACGATCAAGGGCATCTACGGCCGCGAGATGTTCGAGACCTGGTACTCCATGTCGGTGCTGCTCGAAGGCGGTCTCGACCTCGCCCCCGTGATCACGGGACGCTACGGCCACCGTGACTTCGAGGCGGCCTTCGACGACGCGGCGAGCGGCCGCGGCGGCAAGGTCATCCTCGACTGGACCTCCTGAACACCGACCGCCCCGACCGCCTCAGCTGCCGAAGGAACCAAGCATGTTCGACTCCGTACGCGACGACCTGCGCGCCACCCTCGACGAGATCCGCGCCGCCGGACTGCACAAGCCCGAGCGCGTCATCGGCACCCCGCAGTCCGCCACGGTCGCCGTCACCGCCGGGGGCCGCCCCGGCGAGGTGCTGAACTTCTGCGCGAACAACTACCTCGGCCTCGCCGACCACCCCGAGGTGATCGCCGCCGCGCACGAGGCCCTGGACCGCTGGGGCTACGGCATGGCGTCCGTGCGCTTCATCTGCGGCACGCAGGAGGTGCACAAGGAGCTGGAGGGGCGCCTTTCCGCGTTCCTCGGCCAGGAGGACACGATCCTCTACTCGTCGTGCTTCGACGCCAACGGCGGCGTCTTCGAGACCCTGCTCGGCGCCGAGGACGCGGTGATCTCCGACGCCCTCAACCACGCCTCCATCATCGACGGCATCCGCCTGTCCAAGGCCCGCCGCTTCCGCTACGCCAACCGCGACATGGCCGACCTGGAGCAGCAGCTGAAGGAGGCCGCCGAGGGCGGCGCACGCCGCAAGCTGATCGTCACCGACGGTGTCTTCTCCATGGACGGGTACGTCGCCCCGCTGCGGGAGATCTGCGACCTCGCCGAGCGCTACGACGCGATGGTGATGGTCGACGACTCGCACGCCGTCGGCTTCGTCGGCCCCGGCGGACGCGGCACTCCCGAGCTGCACGGCGTCATGGACCGCGTCGACATCATCACCGGCACCCTCGGCAAGGCGCTCGGCGGTGCCTCCGGCGGCTACGTGGCGGCCCGCGCGGAGATCGTCGCGCTGCTTCGCCAGCGCTCGCGCCCCTACCTCTTCTCCAACACCCTCGCCCCGGTGATCGCGGCGGCCTCGCTGAAGGTCATCGACCTCCTGGAGTCGGCGGGCGACCTGCGCGAACGGCTCGCCGCGAACACCGCGCTCTTCCGCTCGCGGATGACGCAGGAGGGCTTCGACATCCTGCCGGGCGACCACGCGATCGCCCCGGTGATGATCGGCGACGCCTCGGTGGCGGGCCGGATGGCCGAGCTGCTCCTGGAGCGCGGCGTGTACGTGATCGGCTTCTCGTACCCCGTGGTGCCGCAGGGCGCGGCGCGTATCCGCGTCCAGCTGTCGGCCGCGCACTCGACGGAGGACGTGAACCGCGCGGTGGACGCGTTCGTGGCGGCGCGGACGGAGCTGGACGCCACGGGTGCCTGAGAGGCCGCGGATGCCGGGGTGCCCGCGGGTGCCCCGGCGTGCCGGACGGCCCTGCCGGGCCGCCGGTGTCGGTGAGGCCCGCGGTTTGGGAGAATCGGCCTCATGATCGAAGCGCGACGGCTGCACATCCTGCGGGCGGTGGCCGACCACCGTACGGTCACGGCCGCTGCCGCCGCGCTCTATCTCACGCCGTCCGCGGTCTCCCAGCAGCTGACCGCCCTGGAGCAGGAGACGGGGCACCGCCTGGTCGAGCGGGGCGCCCGCGGGGTCCGGCTGACCCCGGCGGGCGAGATCCTGCTCTCCCACACGAACGCGGTCCTCGCCCAGCTGGAGAGGGCCGAGGCGGAGCTCGCCGCGTACAGCTCGGGTGAGGCGGGGACGGTGACGGTGGCGTCCTTCGCCACGGGGATCGCCCTGGTGGTCGGCCCCGCCCTGGCCCGGCTCTCGTCCGCGGCGCCCGGCATACGCGTACGGGTCCAGGACGCGGAGGGCGACGCGAGCCTGCCGATGGTGCTCGACCGGCAGGTGGACGTCGCCGTGGCGGTGGAGTACCGGGGCGCGCCGGGCGCCGACGATCCGCGCCTCACGCGGGTGCCGCTGTACGCGGAGCCGTTCGACGCGGTGCTTCCCGAGACGCATCGCCTCGCGGACGCGGAGCGGGTGCCGCTCGCGGAGCTGGCCAAGGACGCGTGGATCGGGCCCTTCGCCGGGAACCCCTGTCACGACGTGGTGATACTTGCCTGCGAGGCGGCGGGCTTCCAGCCGCTGCTCGAACACTGGTCGGACGATTTCCGGGCCGTGGTGGCCCTGGCGTCGGCGGGCGCGGGTGTGGCGCTCGTGCCCCGCTCGGCACTGCGCGGCATGGATGTCTCGGGGGTGGTGATCCGCCCGGTGGAGGGCGTCGCTCCCACCCGCCGGGTGTTCGCGGCGGTGCGCTGCGGGGCGGAGGAGCATCCGCTGATCCGCCCCGTCCTCGACGCGCTGGGGGAAGCGGCCGGGTAGCGGCGGGGCTGGGGCGGGGCTGCGGTGCAGCGGCGGGGGTGCGGCCTCATGCCGTGTGCGGCTACATCCACAGGCCGTCCAGGCACGGGTAGACCTCGGTGAGCGCGGCAGGGCCCTGGATCAGCTTGTCCGCGGAGACGACGACGAACTCGTCGCCCTTGGTGAGGAAGTAGCGGGCCGTCGACTCGGAGACGGCCGTGCACGCCGCGTCGGGCCCGAACCCGAAGGCCTCGGGAGCGTCCGCCAGCCGGAACAGCCGGTGGACGGGGCCGCGCGCCAGGTCGACCTTGGCGGGGTCGACCGTGCAGGTGCCCTTGCGGCCGAAGACCAGCAGCCTCCCGTCGTCGCCGAAGCCGGTGACGTCACACAACTCGCCGACCGCGTGCAGAAGTTCGGGGTGCAGGAAGTGCTCCGCGTACTGGACGGGGCCATGACTCCTCTCGGAGAACTCGATGGCCTGGTCCTCCACGAAGCCCAGCCACGTGTGGCCGCTGCCCTCGGCGGCCGGGCCGACGGCGTCGAAGCCGTCGCTGAACGGCTTGGGCAGCTGCGGGAACTGATCGGCGATCTTCCGCGGGCCCGCCTCGATGCCGCGCCGCTTCGAGAAGCGGATGAACTCGTCCCCGCGGAAACCGTCGAAGCGTACGTAGGGCGTGTCGCTGTCCGGGATCGCCTTGGCCGCCGACTCGAAGATCCCGCCGCCCGCGTCGAGCGCCTTCTTCGTCGCGCGGCTCAAGGAGCCGAGCACCGGGCCGAGCACGCCGCCGCCGGAGGAGACCACGGTGGCCGTCAGCGCGTCGAACGCCTTGGCCTCGCCGCGGGCGGGCACCCGTTCCAGGATCCACTGCTGGGCGGTGCGGGGACCCAGGGCGGGCTCGGCCGCCTGCTCCAGGGCCGCGTCCGGTGAGCTGCTGTCGTCGCGGACGGACAGCAGGTGACCGCTGTGCGCGTTGACCAGCGTGTACCGGCCGTCCCCGAAGTCCACCGGACGCCACAGCTGGGACACCAGCAGATCGTGCCGGGTCTCGGCCGGGCACTGCTGCACCGGGGAGCCCGCACGGCCGCGGCCCGTCATGACGTCCATGCGCAGGGCGCTGTGCACGCTCTGCAGCGTCCAGGCGTCCTTCTCGGCGGCGTTGGGCCGCAGATGCCACAACTGGCTGTGCCGGGCGGTTCCCTGCGGGAGCAGTTCCTGCTGCACGATCGGCACGCTCTGTGCTGTCTTGGCGCCCTGCACCCCCGCGTACAGCCCGCTCTCCTCGTTCTTGAGCAGGTAGATCCCCTCGGACAACGCAGACATTGCCAACCTCCGTGGAAGACGGACAGTGATCCACCGGCGTTCCCCGGTGATCCCCGCGTGTGCGCCTCACAGAGTAGGAGCTCGGTTCGATTACCGATACGGGTGGAATTCAGCTGCTATTTACCCCTCAAATACCGGGACTTGGGGCAGCTGTGCGGACGGGCGTCGACCCAGGTGGCATCAACTCTCACCGGCGGCGCACGCGTCTCGGGAGCGCGCGGAGGGGCGGGACGCGCGGGGTGTGCGGGGTCCGGTTCTCACCCGTACCGACGCCGGTCGCGTCGCGTCAGACCGCCGGAGACGGGGGTGGTGTTGAGATGGCTGTCCCCGTCCTCGTGGCGCAGGACCCAGTCGTCGAGGTCGTGCGCGGCTTCGAGGGGGTTGCCCGCGGTGTAGGCACGCCACCAGCCGGGGTTCTGGGCTTCATCGGAGCTTTCGGGGCAGCGCAGTTGCTCCCGGAAGGAGGACTCCGCCGCGGCGAAGCGCACCCGAGCGGTCTGCGCCTCCACGCCCAGCGCATCGCCGATGAGCTGCCAGCTCGCGCCGCCCGCGCGCTCGCACACGGCGGCTGCATCGAGGAGCCGGTGCGCCGCCCTGAGCACGTCGACGGCGTCGGACAGGACGGCGCCGGGGGAGCGGACGGTGCCGTCGGGCCGCAGGTCGTGCTCGCCGATCGGTACGGCGGCACGCGCGAGGTCCGCGAGCTCGCGCGCCTCCTGGGCCATGGCGAGACGGGCCCTTGCCGCGTCGGTGTACGACGACGCGGCGCCGCCGAGATTCTCGTCGTGCATGCCGATCCGCCTCAGCCGCGCACGAAGTAGAGGACGGTCATCGTCACGGCGGTGGTGAGAATGATGCCCCGCAGCAGCCGCGCGGAGAGGCGGCGTGCGAAGTGGGCGCCGGTGAAGCCGCCCGCGAGGGCGCCGGCGAACATCGCGCCGAGGGTGAGCGGAGCGCTCAGCGCGTCCGATGCGACCAGGAGCAGCGCCGTCGCGCTGAGATTGATGGCCGCGATCTGGGTGATCCGCATCGGATTGCTGACGGCGGCGTCGAGGCCGAGA
The DNA here is from genome assembly GCF_050270335.1 of Streptomyces sp. NPDC059900. NCBI lineage: Bacteria > Bacillati > Actinomycetota > Actinomycetes > Kitasatosporales > Streptomycetaceae > Streptomyces > Streptomyces sp. NPDC059900. The sequence goes on along the minus strand of NZ_JBNNJZ010000187.1, from coordinate 4,304 downwards.
CCGATGCCCCACAGGGCGAACATCATGATGCCTACGGCTCCGCCGAAGTATCCGCCGTACAGCGCGAGCAGGAACTGGCCGATCAGGACGGCGCGCGGACTCATGCCGATCTCGCGCCCGAGCGTGCCGCTGATCGTGCGGGAGATACGGCGGCCGAAGGCGAGGACCGCCGTGGCGAAGGCGAGCAGCCACGGCATCGCGGCGTCGAACGAGGCCGCGGGCAGGGTGAGGAGCAGGGCCGCGCCTAGCCCGCCGCCGACCACGCTGACCGTCGTGAGGGCCGTCAGGGACGTCCCTCCGACCGGTGCGATGTCACGCCGGTAGACCCATCCGCTGGCCACGGCTCCCGGCACCAGGGCGATGGTCGACGTGGCGTTCGCCGTCACCGGTGACAGGCCGACGGCGACCAGGGCGGGCAGCGCCACGAACGTGCCTCCGCCGCCGACGGAGTTCAGCGCTCCGGCGGCTGTGCCTGCCAGCAGGACGAGGAGTAGTTCGGACACCTGCCGAGCATCGCCCTGTGACCGGCGGGTCCACAATGCGTTATCGGTGTACCCAGCCTAAGGCTGTGCCATAGGCTGACCTGGTGCGCTACGACTTGGACGACCTGCGGCTCTTCCTCGGTACGGTGACGGAAGGGTCGATCACGGCAGGCGCCCGCCGCATGCACCTGAGCCTGCCTTCGGCGAGCGCCCGGGTCCGCTCCCTCGAACAACAGGCCGGTGTGCCGCTGCTGATCCGCGGCAGGAGGGGCGTGCGCCCCACCCCGGCGGGAACCACGCTGGCCCGGCACGCGCGCGAGGTCCTCGCCCAGACCGTCCGGCTCGAAAGCGCCGTCGCGAGCTATACGAGATCCCCGACCGCGCCCCTGACGCTCCTCGGGGGCGGTTCCGCGGTGCACAGACTCGTGCCGCAGGCCCTCGTCCCGTTCCTCAGCGACCACCCGGACGTCGACGTCCGGGTCTTCGAACACCGCACCCCGCAGATCGTGCGGATGCTGACCGACGGCGAGGCGGACCTGGGCATCGTCCTCGACGACGAGGCACGCGACTGCGGTCTGGTCATGGAACCCCTGGGCGACGACTCCCTCGTGGTGGTCGGCCAGGCGGGCGGGATCCTCGCGGGCCGTACGTCGCTCACCTACAGCGAGGCCGCCGAGCATCCCCTGGTCGGCCTCGACGCGGGCGCCTCGCTGCGACGCTGGATCGAGAGGCACGTCGGCCCGCACGCGCCGGTCGTGCGCTACCGCACCACGGTCGCCAACCTCAATGTTCTGGTCGCGCTCGCCGCGGCGGGAGTCGGCCTCGCCATCGTCCCCCGCCGCGTGATCGACCCCGCCGGGCTCCTGGACGTCTGCGCCCTCCAGGACCCCTGGGCCCACCGCCACCACCTCCTGGCCTGGGGCGCGAAGACGGGCCCCGCGTCCCCGGCGACACAGGCCCTGGCCAGCCACCTGCGCACGGCATCCATGTCGGAACCGACACTGCCGGGGCATGGGGCGGCGGGGCGGGGCTGAGGCTGCCGGGGCAAGCCCGGCGTCGTTGCCTGCCGCGAACCTCAGCCCGTGGGCCGTCCCGTGCTGGCCCGCAGGACGACCTCGCCCCGCACCCGCTCCACCCGTGACCTCGTGCCCTGTTCGCGCAGGGCGAGGGACAGTACGTCCCGGCCCATCCGTGTCAGCGGCAGTGCCACCGTGGTCAGCGGTGGTGTCAGTTCGCCGACCAGGGGGATGTCGTCGAAGCCCGCAAGCGATACGTCGTCCGGCACCCGCAGCCCCCGCTCCCGCAGTGCACCCAGCGCCCCCACCGCCATCACGTCCGTCACCGCGAAGACGCACGTCGGCCGCTGCCCCCGGCGCAGCAGTTCGACCGCCGCCGCATGGCCGCCGTCCCGCGTGAAGGCACCCTCCACGATCCGCTCCGGGGGCAGGCCCACCCCCGCGTCGGCCAGCGCCGCGCGGAATCCGGCCAGGCGGTCCGCTACCGTGGTGAGCCGCTCGGGCCCGGTGAGGACGGCGAACTCCCGGTGGCCCAGGGAGAGCAGCGCCCGGGCCAGCGCGCCCGCCCCCGCCCGGTTCTCGGGCTGCACCGTGTCCACGCGGAGGCTGCGGTGCCTGCTGACCACGGCGACGCGGCCCCCGTCACGTATGTAGGGAGCCAGCTCCGCCTCCAACGCCCTTTCCCACGCCGGGTCCTGGAACCCCGAGCCGATGAGCAGGATCGCGCGGGCCCGCTGCGCCCGCAGCATCGAGACGTACGCGATCTCCCGCGCCGGCGCGCGGAAGGTGCTGGCCAGCATGACCAGCAGATCCTGCTCGGCGGCGGCCGCCATCACGCCGCTCGCGATCGCCGCGAAGTAGGGGTCGCCGACGTCGTGACAGATGACTCCGACGGTGTTGTTCGACGAGCTCGCGAGGGCCTGCGCATGGGCGTTGGGGATGTACCCCAGCTGGTCCGCCGCTTCGAGCACCCGGCGCCGCAGGTCCTCGCGGACGCGCGTGGTGCCGTTCAGGGCCCGCGATGCGGTGGCGGGCGAGACCCCGGCGGTCCGGGCCACGGCATGCAGGGTCACATGGGGCCCGTGCTCGCGCCCCCGCCCGGCCGGGGGCGGCTGAACTTGCGCTCGTCCAGCGGCTGGCGGCTGAACTTGCGCTCGCCCGGCGGCGGGTGGCTGAACCCGCGCTCGCCCGGGCGCCGGTGCCTGGTCGCGCGCCGGCACGTGCGCGGACTGCTCGGCGTTCTCCTGCTCCGGTCCGGACTGCTCCTCGGGCGCCCGCCCTTCCGGAGACTCACGTCCGCGCCCCGCTCCGGGCCCCTGCGCCCCCGCTTGAGGCGCCCGCTCAGGGCCCCGCGCCCGCCCCGCTCCCGGTTCCTGCCCGCGCCCAAGCGCCCGCACCGCGCCCCCTTCGCCTCGCGTAGCGAAACTTCGAGCCGACCTATTGACCCTGCGGTCAGCCAGTCATTAGCGTGGCGGACACCTTACCAGAAAGCGCTTTCTGAAAGCGGTTTCCGCACCACCGAAACCCCGCAACTGCCGCCGAAGTTCGCTGAATGCCAGGGGAGTTCACCGTGAGCCAGAGCGCACTGCAGGCAGCAACTCCCGTGAAAACGGCAGGCGTTGCCGAACGAAGCCGCCCCACGATGCGGCAACGTACCGCCGAGGCGGCCGAGAAGAGCTGGCGGCCGCTCGTCCTGCTGCTCGTCTGCTTCGGAGCCTGGTGGCTGGTCGCGGCCACCGAGATGGTCGAGGCGTACCTCGTGCCCTCGCCCGGCGCGACCTTCGACGTGATCCTCGACAAGCCCGATTACCTGTGGCAGCACACCTGGGTCACCACGTACGAAACCCTGCTCGGTTTCGTCATCGCCGTGGCCGTCGGCATCCTCTCCGCGGTCGTCATGGTCTACTCGACGACCGTCGAGAAGACGCTCTACCCGATTCTCCTCTTCGCCCAGGTCGTACCGAAGATCGCCATCGCCCCGCTGTTCGTCGTCTGGCTCGGCTTCGGCATCGCGCCGAAGATCCTCATCGCCGTCCTGATCGCCTTCTTCCCCGTCGTCATCTCGATGGTGACCGGGCTGAAAGCCGTCGACCCGGAGATGCTCCAGCTCTCCTCCACCATGGGCGCGCGGCCCTGGCAGACCTTCCTCAAGATCCGCTTCCCGGCGTCGCTCCCGCACCTGTTCTCCGGCCTGAAGGTGGCCGTCACGCTCGCCGTGACCGGTGCCGTCGTGGGCGAGTTCGTCGGCGCGAACGAAGGCCTCGGATACGTGATCCTCCAGGCCAACGGAAACCTCGACACCCCGATGCTCTTCGCGGGGCTGCTCGTCATGTCGCTCATCGGCGTCGTCCTCTTCGTGATCGTCGAGATCGCCGAGAAGCTGCTGCTGCCGTGGCACGCGAGCCGCAGGGACGTGGCCGCCACCACGACGTACTGACACCGCGACGTACTGACCCCACGACGCACTGACACCCACCACTGCCGTACCACTTCCCTCTGACAGCCACCCACTCCGCGGTGCCGGCGCACCCACCCCGCCATGTCCGATGCTCGACGTACGCGAGAAGGGCCGCTCCATGCACGCGCGCAGACTGCTCACCGGCCTCGTCCCCCTGTCCCTCGTCGCGGTGACCGCGACGGCCTGCGGCGGCGACGACGACAAGACGAGCACCAGCGACTCCGGCAAGAAGCTCAACAAGGTTACGCTGACGCTCAATTGGTACCCGTACGGCGAACACGCGCCGTTCTACTACGGCAAGCAGCAGAAGATCTTCGAGAAGCACGGCATCGACCTGGACATCAGGGC
>NZ_JBNNJZ010000186.1:0-14259 GCF_050270335.1 Streptomyces sp. NPDC059900 | reverse complement strand
CGGGCCGGGGGGACCGCCCCCAGGGGGTGGGCCCGGCCTGGGACGGCCGGGCCCACCCCTCCTTTTCGTCCCTCTTTGCACACCTCACCCGCCCCGGTCGCCCCATTCGCAAGTTCGTACGTGTGGACAGGATTTCGCGGGGTACAGGGTGGGCTGCGGAACACGGAGTCGTACCGGACAAGGTCGAACTGAACAAGGAGAGGAACGCATGATCACCGCCGCGCAGGAGAAGACGCAGGAAACGGCCGCCCTGGCCGGAGAAGACCTCGTTGAGCGCGCGTACACGGACCCTTCCTCCATCGCGCCCAAGGACGCGCGGGAGGTCGGCAAGCGTTTCTTCGACCGCCTCACGCAACTCGAGGAGGGCACGCGCGAGTACCAGTACGTGCGCAACGCCCTGATCGAGATGAACCTCTCCCTCGTGCAGTACGCGGCCTCCCGGTTCAGGCACCGCGGCCCGCAGGAGATGGAAGACATCATCCAGGTCGGCACCATCGGCCTGATCAAGGCCATCGACCGGTTCGAGCTGACCCGCGAAGTCGAGTTCACCTCCTTCGCCGTCCCCTACATCACCGGTGAGATCAAGCGGTTCTTCCGCGACACGTCCTGGGCCGTGCACGTGCCCCGCCGGCTCCAGGAAGCCCGCATCGAACTGTCCAAGGCCACCGAGGAGTTGCGCACCCGCCTGGGCCGCCTGCCCTCCACGGCCGAGCTGGCGGAACTGATGCAGCTCGAAACCTCCGAGGTCGCCGAGGCGCAGAAGGCGGCCAACGGCTACAACGCCGTCTCGCTGAACGCGGCGGTCAACGGCGCCGACGACGAATCCGACACGATGCTCGCCGACTTCATCGGCGTCGACGAGCAGTCCTTCGAGCTGGTCGAGAACTTCCACTCCCTCGCCCCGCTGATCGCGGACCTCGGCGAACGTGACCGCACCCTCATCCACCTGCGCTTCGTGGAGGAGCGGACCCAGCAGCAGATCGCCGACGAACTGGGCTGCTCGCAGATGCACGTCTCCCGGCTCATCTCCCGCGTCGTCGGCAAGCTCCGCGCCGGCCTGATGGTCACGGACTGACCGCGGCGGCCCGAGTGCGGACCGAGTCGAGGCTCTACGGCCGTACGAGGAGCTGGAACTCGAAGGAGTAGCGCGAGGCGCGGTAGATGTGTGAGCCGAACTCGACCGCGCGGCCCGTGTCGTCGAAGGTCGTGCGCTGCATCGTCAGCAGCGGGGCTCCCTCGGGCTCGCCGAGCTGCCGGCCCTCGTCGGCGGTGGCGGCCCGGGCGCCCACGGACTGGCGCGCGCGGTGCAGGGTGATGCTCGCGGCGCGCATCAGACGGTAGAGGCCGGTGGCCTCCAGACGCGGCGTGTCGAGATCGAGGAGCCCGGCGGGCAGGCGGTTGCGCAGGAACGCCATGGGCTCGCCGTGCGCCAGGCGGAGCCGCTCGACGAGGTGCACCTCGTCGCCCTCCGCGATGCCGAGCGCGGCGGCGACCTCGGCGGATGCGGGCTCGACGGTGTTGCGCAGCACGCGGGTCGCGGGCCGCTGGCCCGCCGCCTCCAGGTCGTCGTAGAGGCTGCTGAGCTCAAGGGGTCGCTTGACCTGGCTGTGCACGACCTGCGTCCCGACGCCCCTGCGGCGCACGAGCAGGCCCTTGTCGACGAGCGACTGGATGGCCTGCCGGACGGTGGGCCGGGAGAGCCCGAGCCGCCCCGCCAGCTCGATCTCGTTGCCGAGCAGGGTCCCCGGCGTCAGGGCCCCGCGCTCGATCGCCGCCTCCAGTTGCTGGGACAGCTGGAAGTACAGCGGAACCGGACTGCTGCGGTCGACCCCGAGCTGAAGCGAGACGGTCGGGTCCACGGCTGGTTTGGCGGCTGATTTGGGCACACGGCGAGCGTAGTCGCAGGGAATGATGACGGGAAGTTCTGAAGTTCTGTTGTCCGGACAAAGGATTGACAGGGCCGCGGGGGGTGGCGAGGGTGGGGGGATGCGCATCGGATTGATCGGGACGGGTCGTATCGGGACATTTCATTCGGCGGCTCTTCAGCGGCATCCCGAGGTGGATGCGCTGATCGTGGCCGACGCGGACGTCGGGCGCGCGGCCGGGCTCGCGGCGCGGATCGGGGCGGCTTCCGCGGCCTCGGTGGACGACGTCTTCACGGGCAGCGGCCGGTCGGGGCCGGTGGACGCCCTGGTGATCACGGCGGCGACCTCCGCGCATGCCGAGCTGATCGGCAAGGCGGCGCGGGCCGGGCTTCCGGTCTTCTGCGAGAAGCCCATCGCCCTCGATCTGCCGGGTACGCTCGCCGCGCTCGGGGAGGTCGAGGCCGCGGGGACGGTGCTCCAGCTGGGGTTCCAGCGGCGGTTCGACGCGGGGTACGTGGCGGCGCGCGAGGCCGTGCGGTCGGGGCGGCTCGGGCGGCTGCACACGGTCCGGGCGATGACCTCCGACCCGGCGCCGCCCCCCGCCGCGTACCTCCCGCTCTCCGGCGGCCTCTACCGCGACTGCCTGGTCCACGACTTCGACATGGTGCGCTGGGTGACGGGGCGCGAGGTGACCGAGGTGTACGCGACGGGGTCGGACGCCGGGCCCGCGATGTTCCGCGAGGCGGACGACGTGGACACCGCCGCGGCCGTCCTCACCCTCGACGACGGCACGCTCGTCACGGCGACGGCCACGCGGTGCAACGGGGCGGGTTACGACGTACGGATGGAACTGGCGGGCGAGGACGACCAGATCGCGGTCGGCTTCGACGACCGCACTCCCCTGTCGTCCGTGGAGCCCTCCGGCCCGCCGCCGCCCGACAAGCCGTGGCCCGGCTTCCTGGAACGGTTCGCCCCCGCGTACGAGGCGGAGCTCGCGGCGTTCGTCGACGTAGTCCGCGGCGAGCGGGTGAACCCGTGCGACGGACGTGAGGCGCTCCAGGCCCTGCGGGTCGCGGAGGCGTGCGAACTGTCGCGACGGGAGCGGCGCTCGGTACGGATCACGGAGATCGCCGGGGGCTGAACAAGCGCTGGAGACCCGGCGCCTGGAGGGGCGCGGGGAACTGCGCGGTCAGCCCCCGCTCAGCGGCGGACGACGACGTTCGGCGAGGGCCGGACTCCCGGGGAGGGGGCTACTCCGCCCCGTCCAGCAACCCCGCGTCATGCGCCAGCAGCGCGATCTGCACCCGGTTGTTGAGGTCCAGTTTCGTCAGGATGCGGGAGACGTGGGCCTTGACCGTGGCCACGCTCAGGTAGAGCTCCGAGGCGATGTCCGCGTTCGACGCGCCGCGGCCCACCGCCACCGCCACCTCGCGCTCCCGCTCGGCAAGGAGCGCGAGACGCTCCAACGCCCTTTCGCGGCGGCCCTGTTGCGGGTCGACCCCCGTCACCTGTGTGATCAGCTGCTGCGTCACCGTCGGGGAGAGCACCGGCTCGCCCGCCGCGACTGCCCGTACCGCCGCGACGATCTCGGCGGGCGGAGTGTCCTTGAGGACGAAGCCCGCCGCGCCCGCACGCAGGGCCCGCAGCACCTGGTCGTCGGCGTGGAAGGTCGTGAGGACGATGACCTCCGGCGCGTCGGGGCGCTTGCGCAGGGACTCCGTCGCCGCGAGGCCGTCCATCGCGGGCATGCGGATGTCCATCAGGACCACGTCCGGGCGCAGTTCGGCGACCAGCGGCGCCACGTGGGTTCCGTCCGCCGCCTCGCCGACGATCTCGATGTCGTCCGCGCCGCCCATCATGAAGGACAGACCGGCGCGGACCAGCGGGTCGTCGTCGACGAGAAGCACGCGGATGGGATTCATGGGACCACAGTAACGAGAGCCGGCGGGCGGCCGATCACGGCTGCCGTCCGGGGCCCGGGGAGGACCGTCGCAGCAGAGAGCTGCCTGGCCACGGCCTCCCGTACGGACTCAAAAAGCCTTCCCGCGCTCACAGTTCATCACCTCGGCCGGACCGCACCTCCCACGGCAGCCACGCGTCGACGCGGAAGCCGCCGTCCGCCGCGGCCCCGTGCTCGATGCGCCCGCCCGCGAGCGTGGCCCGCTCCGTGAGGCCGATGAGTCCCTGGCCGGAACCGGGGACGGCGGGCACGTCGCCGGACGGCGGCGGATTGCGTACCGACAGGGTGAGCCCTTCGCCGGGCGCGCCGGACACCAGGACGGTCACCTCGGCGCCCGGGGCGTGCTTGCGGGCGTTGGTCAGGCCCTCCTGGGCGATGCGGTAGGCGGTGCGGCCGACGGCTGCGGGCACGGCCGCCGGGTCGGCGACGCGGTGGTCGAGCGCGACCTTCATGCCCGCGTCACGCGACTCGGCGACCAGGGTCTCCAGGGCGGAGAGGGTCGGCTGCGGGCGGCCGGACGCCTCCCCTTCACCGGCGGCGCCACCCCCGCCGCGCAGGACGCCGATGACCTCGCGCAGATCCTGAAGCGCTTCGTGCGAGCTCTCCCGGATGACACCGGCGGCGCGGACGATCTCCTCGCGGGGCGCGTCCGGACGGAACTCGAGCGCTCCGGCATGCACGCTGAGCAGGGTGAGCCGGTGGGCCAGCACGTCGTGCATCTCCCTGGCGATGGACTCGCGGGCCAGGCGCTGGGCCTGCTCGGCACGGAGCACCGCCTCGTTCTCGGCCCGGATCGCACGGTCGCGCAGGCTCAGCAAGAGCTGGCGGCGCGAGCGCACGAACATGCCCCAGCCGATCACGGAGGCGCTGAGCAGCACTCCGAAGAGAACGGCGACCAGGTACGGCATCTCGGCATCGGGCCGCAGCCAGTAGATGAGCGGCATCACGGCGATCGACAGGCCGCCGATCCAGCCGACGTACCGGAAGGGGCGGTGCACGGCGAGGGTGAACAGGGCGATGGCAGCCGCGCCGCCCGCGGTGTCGGAGACCACGGTGACCGGCACCATGGCGGTGGCGAGGCCGACCGGCCAGCGCCTGCGCAGCCAGACGGCGGCACAGGCCAGCGCACCGATCACCTGGTCGGCCTCGGCCAAGCCGCGCGAGACATGCGGATTGCTGCCGACCGCGTCCGCGGCCACCATGCCGATGGCGACGGCCGAGAAGAAGCAGGCGAAGTCGACCAGCCAGTCCCGTACGGTCCGCCGGGGCCTGCTGCTGCCCTTGCGCGGCGCACGGTCCGGGTCGAACTCGGCGGCGAGGGCCGACGGCAGCCCCCAGGGGCGCCGGGCCAGGGCTGCCGGGGGCTCCGAGGGGGCCAGGGGCCCGGAGGGGCCCGACGTGGGCTCATTGCCGCTCATGGTCGACAAATCTACGCACCGCCGGGGGCAACGTGCGCCCTCCGGACATGATCGTCGACCAAAGTCGCGCAACCGCAGACTTTCGGAGGGTGCCGGGTGAAGAAGCCTCGCCCCGTGGCCGATGTGCGTGGGGAGTCCACGGGACGAGGCTCTTCGGCATGAAGCAGGTACTAGAGGTCTTCGGCGTCCTTTTCCTGATCCAGGGCGTGGCAGCCCTGGCGCACGAGCTGACCGGCAGCCTGAGCGGCTGGGGCGTCGTGCAGCGGATCGGTTTCCTCGACGGCTACGAGGTCTACGCGGGCGTCACGCTGATCGTGCTCGCGCTCGCGCTGTTCGCCGTCGCGGAGAGCCGGAAGGTCCGCTAGGAGTGCCGGAGCGTCCGCTGGTACCGCCGTGCGGTGCCTGGCTCAGCAGGCGTAGTCGACCAGGTCGAAGGACTCGTAGTGGTCGGCGGTGTAGTAGTCCTCCTTGTCCTTCTCACCGGTCACGACGCGGCGCGCACCGCGGTCGGGTGAGCCGGGCGTCACCACGGTGTACTCGTGGTAGTAGCCGGAGCTCTGGGAGGGCAGGATGCCTTCCCTGTTGGAGAAGACGGTGTCGTCCTGCGGATACGGGTAGGGGCCGCCCGCCTCGATCAGGTCCAGGGTGTCGTGCGCCTGGTCGGGCAGCTTGGAGTAGCAGATGTCGCCGACGGCTGCGGCGGAGGTGACGGACGTGACGGAGTAGGCCGTCGAAGTGGGGGCGTGGTGGTCGGGCACCGCGCTCGCGGAGGCGGCTACGGGGCCGCCGACGAGCAGGGCGGCGGCGAGGGCGGTGACGCTCACGATTCGTGGGGGGATTCGCATGGGACCAGTGTGACGCGCGTAGAGGTTGTCGTGTCAACGTCAAGTGCAGTGAATTTTCCGGAAGTTAACCGGACTTCACCGGGCGTCACCGGTGCGCCGCCCGCCGTCCTCCCCGGCTGCCCCGCCCTTGACCCTCAGTCCTCCCCGGCTACCCTGCCCTTCACTCTCAGCCCTTCCCCGCCGCCCCGCTCTTCGCGGCGGCGATGCGGTGCTCCGCCATGTACTCGCGCATCCGCAGGCTGGTGGCCCCGCTGGTGTAGAGCACCGCGCCGCCCACCGAGAGCGGCACCGAGAGCGCCAGCCAGCCCAGCATCTCGGGCCATCTGCGCTCCGCGCGGCAGTCGTCCCACGTGGACTCCTGCCAGGTGGGGTCGTCGCCCTCGTAGAACAGCATCGACTGGCACTTGCGGCTGCTGGAGGAGTCGTCGTCCCCGTCGCTGAACGGAGCCATCAACTGGTACGCGAGCACGGCCCAGATGATGCCCGCCACCAGGAGCAGCGCGCCGCCCCAGCCGCGGCGCCGCTGCGCGCTCGTGGCGAAGTCCTGCTCGAAGTGTTCACTCATGGGCTCCCCCTGTTCGACCGACCACGGAACGTATCACCGCACTCCGCGGCCCCAGCTGGTCCCCACCAGAACCAGCACACCGCCCGCCAGACCCACCGCGCCCAGCCGCTCGCCGCCCACCGCGATCCCCACGGCGGCGGCCCACAACGGCTCCGTGCCGAGCAGCAGGCTCACCCGCGAGGGAGATGTCCTGCGCACCGCCCACATCTGCACGAAGAACGCGAACAGCGTGCAGAACACGGAGAGGAAGAGCAGCCCGGCCCACTCGCGCACACCGAAGTCCGCGGCGACCGACCAGGGCGAAGCCCCCGTCCCGGCGGCGGCGAGCACCGCGAACACCGCTACCGCCGAGCCCAGTTGGACGGTCGTGAGCGACAACGAGTCAGCGTCCTTGACCGCCTTGATCCGCGACATCGCTAGGACGTGCACCGTGCGCGCGAGGGCCGCCAGGAGAATCAGCCCGTCGCCCGCCGAAGGCCGGGTGAATCCGCCGCCCTGGGTCAGCAGGACCACGCCGAGCACGGAGAGTCCGGCCGCCGCGAGGAAGGCGCGCGGCGGCCGCTTGCGCTCCACCGCGGCCTCGGCGAGCGGCGTGAAGATCATGGTGAGGCTGATGATGAGGCCCGCGTTGGTCGCCGAGGTGTGGACGACTCCGTACGTCTCCAGGAGGAAGATCCCGCTCAGGATCAGCCCGAGCACCCCCGCCCCGCGCCACTGCGGCGCCGTGAGGGCGCGCAGGCCGCGCAGGCCGGCGACCACCAGCGCGGGCAGTACGACGGCGAACCGCAGCACCAGGACGGCGATGACGGTGTGCGTCGTCGTGATGCCCTTGGCCGCCAGATAGCTGGCACCCCAGACGACGGCCACGAGCAGGACGGGCAGATCGGTGAGCCAGGCGCGGCGCACTGCGGGCGCGGCGGGAGCGGCGAGCGTCGACACGGGGCGCGGTCTCCAACGGATGCGGGGGTGTGGAGACTTCGGCGGCTCTCACGTGGGTCGATCACCGTATCCGGCCCGGATCGCGCCGGGAAGGCGGTGTCCATTTCCCGCCAGCCACACGAGGCGCCGCCCGCTTTCATTGAACCCATAAGCACTTCTCAGGCATTGCACGCCTTTCCACGCAAATGGAGTTCTGACATGTCTACTCTGACCGGCACGCAGAGCGGCAAGCTCACCGGCAAGACCGCCCTGGTCACCGGCGGCAGCCGCGGCATCGGCGCGGCCATCGCGCTGCGGCTCGCGCAGGAGGGCGCCGATGTGGCCATCACGTACGTCAACTCGGAGACCGCCGCCGGTGAGGTCGTCGCCAAGATCGAGGCGGCGGGACGGCGCGGCTTCGCCATCCGGGCGGACGCGGCGGACGCGGGCGACGCGGCGGGCGCGGTGGAGCGCGCGGCGGACGATCTGGGCCGCCTGGACATCCTGGTGAACAACGCGGGCATCGGAGTCCTCGGCCCCATCGGGGACTTGGCCCTCTCCGACGTCGACCGGGTGCTCGCCGTCAACGTACGTTCGGTCTTCCTGGCCTCGCAGGCGGCGGCCGGCAGGATGGCCGAAGGGGGCCGGATCATCTCCACCGGATCGGGGCTCACCCGGTTCGCGGGCGGCCCGGGCGCGACGCTGTACGCGCTGAGCAAGGCGGCCCTTGTCGGCATGACCAAGCCGCTGGCCCGTGAGCTCGCCGGGCGCGGGATCACCGTGAACGTCGTGCACCCTGGTGCGGTCGACACGGACATGAACCCGGCCGACGGCCCGTTCGCCGAGCCGCAGAAGGCCGCGACGGCGCTCGCCCGCTTCGGCACGGCCGACGAGGTGGCCTCCCTCGTCTCCTATCTGGCCGGAGACGACGCCGCGTTCATCACGGGCACGGAACTGGTGGTCGACGGCGGGTACGGCGCCTGAGCCGCGCGGGCACGGTGAGACGGGCATGGTGATGGGGCGCACCGGGGCTGTCCACCCGGTGCGCCCCACGTCCTTCGGCGGGCCGTCAGCGGTAGCCGATCAGCCTCCGAGCTCCTGGTGACGTGCCGTCAGACGGCTCGCGCCCGCCTCGGTCAGCGAACCGAAGAGGTGAAGGCGGGAGATGCCGCCGTCCGGGAAGATGTCGATGCGCACGTGCGTGCCGACCACCGGGGCGTCCAGGACGAAGCGGTGGTTGGTGTCGGGCTGGAGGCGGGTGCGGGGCAGCGCCTCGACCCACTCGCCGTCCTCGCCGTCACGCACCGAAAGCGCCGCCCAGCCGGCGGAGTTGCCCTTGAGGTAGGCGGTGTCGATCTCCACGGAGCGGATCTCGGACTGGCCCGCCAGCTGGTAGCGGATCCAGTCGTTGCCGGTGTCGCGGCGGCGGCGGGTCTCCCAGCCGTCGTCCATCTTGCGGGAGCGACCCGGCTGGATGGTGTTGGTGGCCGGGGAGTAGAAGCGGTCGGACGCGTCCTCGACCTGGCCGCCGTTCTCCAGGGCGACCACGTCGAACGTGCCGAGCGCGGCGAGCCACTTGGGGTCGGCGACGACCTCGCCGTAGACGCGCAGGCGGGCGATGCCGCCGTCCGGGTGCTGGTTGACGCGCAGGTGCGTGAAGCGCTGCTCCAGGTCGACGGCGAAGCCGTTGGCCGCGTGGCCGCCGACCGCCGTGCGCGGTACGAGGGTCGTCCACTTCACGTCGTCCGCGAGGAGCTCCTCGGGGGTCGGCGAACCGTCGACGCTCGTGCCCTCGACGGACACGGCCTGCGGGTAGTTGCCGCGGAAGTGGGCGGTGTCGATGACCAGGCCGCGCACGACGCCGGGAGCGCCGAGGCGTACGAGCGCCCAGTCGTGGTCGTCGGCGGTGGGCCACGGGTGCTCGCCGGAGACACCGCGGCGGCGGCGGGTCTCCCAGCCGTCCATGACCTTGCCCTTGTGACCGAAGTGCTCCGGGTCGAACACGGCGGCGTGGTCGAGGAGGAGGTTCTCGCGCATCGCGAAGAACTCGTCGTTGGCGGCGATCACACCGGCGCCGAGCTGCCGGTCGGCGAGGTTGGCGTACTGGGTGAAGGGGAAGTCCGCGGTGCGGTAGTCCGCGTACGGGTCGCCGCCGCCGTAGGGGCTCGCGTCGCCGGTGAAAGAAGGTATCGCCGTCACGGTGATCAGTTGTTCCTTTCCAGAAGTCGGCCTGCGGGTTCGCTGAACTCGCCGCCGTGCAGGATGCGTTCGCCGCGCAGCCAGGTGGACTTCACGACGCCGCTGAGGGTCTTGCCCGCGTACGCCGTGACTCGGTTCCGGTGCTGCAGCTCCGCGGGGTCCACGGTGAAGGTCTCGTCGGGCGCGAGGACCGCGAAGTCGGCGTCGCGGCCGGCCTCGATGGCGCCCTTCTGGTCGAGTCCGACCAGTTCGGAGGTGCGCGTCGACATCCAGCGCACCACGTCCTCAAGGCTGTGGCCGCGCTTGCGGGCCTCGGTCCAGATCGCGGGGAGGCTGAGCTGGAGCCCGGAGATGCCGCCCCACGCGGTCGCGAAGTCGTCGGTCTTGAGGTCCGCGGTGGACGGGGAGTGGTCCGTCACGATGCAGTCGATGGTGCCGTCGGCGAGCGCGTCCCACAGGAGGTCCTGGTTGGCGGCCTCGCGGATGGGCGGGCAGCACTTGAACTCGCTGGCGCCGTCCGGGACTTCCTCCGCGGTGAGCGTGAGGTAGTGCGGGCACGTCTCGACGGTGAGCTTGACGCCCTCGCGCTTGGCGGCGGCGATCAGGGGCAGCGCGTTCGACGACGACAGGTGCAGTACGTGGACCCGGGCGCCGAGCCGCTTGGCGAGCCCGATGAGGCCCTCGATCGCGGCGTCCTCGGAGACACGCGGCCGGGTGTCCAGGTAGTCCGTGTACTTGGGGCCGCTCTTGTGCGGGGCCGCGTCCAGCTCGTGCGGGTCCTCTGCGTGCACGATGAGCAGGCCGCCGAAGCCGGCGATCTCCGCCATGGAGGTGGCCAGGCGGTCCTGGTCCAGGTGCGGGAACTCGTCCACGCCGGACGGCGAGAGGAAGCACTTGAAGCCGTAGACACCGGCGTCGTGCAAGGGCTTGAGGTCGCCGACGTTGTCGGGCAGGGCGCCGCCCCAGAAGCCGACGTCGATGTGCGCCTTGGTGCGGGCGACTTCCTGCTTCGTGCGCAGGTTGTCGACGGTGGTGGTCGGCGGAAGGGAGTTGAGCGGCATGTCGACGAGGGTGGTGATGCCACCGGCGGCCGCGGCGCGGGTGGCGGTCCAGAAGCCCTCCCACTCCGTGCGGCCGGGGTCGTTGACATGGACGTGCGTGTCGACGATGCCGGGCAGCAGGACGTCGTCGCCCAGGTCCTCGATCCTGGCCCCCGCCGGTACGTCGGCGTCGTACGCCAGTACGGCCGCGATCTTCCCCCCGGAGACCGTGACCGAGGCGGCGCGGGTTCCCTGCGGGGTGATCACGCGAGTCGAGCGCAGCACCAGTTCTACGTCCACGTCCTCAACGCCCTCTCTTCGCTGTTGCCCGTCTGTTCGACGGCCTGTTCGCTGTTGCTTGGCTGTTCGTTCTTTTCCGCTACACAGACCATTCGATTCCGCTAAACGGAATTCAACGTTCTGTTGAATGAGTCTTCACGGCCGACCGCGAGCCGTCAAGAGGTACCCCGTCACACTCTGGACGTTTCCACAAAGTGGAATTAGAATTCCACCAGCCAGAACGTAGCTACGCACAATCGGGCCGTCAAACGATCAACGGGCGTGGCGGCGGAGAAGCGGACAAAGGCGCCCCGACCGGTCCCCGACCGGCCCTGACCGGTAAGGATGCCGGGGCCGCCCCAAGACCCGGCCGGGAACCGCCCGGTAGGCTGCTGCCTTGCCCGTCAGCCCCGAAAGGACTGCGCCGTGCCGACGTCAAGCGCCAGCGACGCCTCCACCGAAGTCGCCGCCTCCAAGCCGACCGCCGCCAGCGGTGGTGTCCAGTCCCTTGAGCGCGCCTTCGACCTCCTCGAACGGATGGCGGACGCCGGAGGCGAGGTCGGCCTGAGCGAGCTGTCCGCCAGCAGCGGCCTGCCGCTGCCCACGATCCACCGCCTGATGCGCACGCTGGTCGCCTGCGGCTATGTACGCCAGCAGCCCAACCGCCGCTACTCGCTCGGCCCCCGCCTGATCCGGCTCGGCGAATCGGCCTCGCGCCTCCTGGGCACCTGGGCACGCCCCTACCTCGCGCGCCTGGTCGAGGAGACCGGCGAGACCGCGAACATGGCGCTGCTCGACGGGGACGAGATCGTGTACGTCGCGCAGGTGCCGTCCAAGCACTCCATGCGGATGTTCACCGAGGTGGGCCGCCGGGTCCTGCCGCACTCCACGGGCGTCGGCAAGGCCCTCCTCGCCCACACCCCTCCCGAGGAGGTACGGGCACTGCTCTCCCGCACCGGGATGCCCGCGGCCACGGAGAAGACGATCACCACGCCGGAGGGTTTCCTCGACGCGCTCGAAGAGGTCCGCAGCGCGGGCTTCGCGGTCGACGACAACGAACAGGAGATCGGGGTGCGCTGCCTGGCGGTGTCGGTCCCCAACTCCCCCACGGCGGCGGCCATTTCGATCTCGGGCCCGGCGGGCCGCGTGACGGAGGCCGCGGTGGAGAAGATCGTGCCGGTTCTCCAGGAAGTGGCCGTGGAGCTGTCCGCCGCCCTTGCCAGCTCGGGCTCCCCCGCATAGCCCCGCGCAGTCCTGCCGGACGGGCCGGGCACCCCGGCTCGTCCCGCGGCTAACTCCTGCCGTCCCTGATCAGCCCCCGCGCCGTCGCCACGGCCACCGCCGCCGTACGCGAATCCACGCCCAACTTCGCGTAGATGTGCACCAGATGAGACTTCACGGTGGCCTGGCTCAGGAAGAGCCGCTTGCTGACCTCCTGGTTGGACAGACCGTCCCGCACCAGCCGCAGCACCTCAAGCTCCCGCCCGGTCAGCGCCTCCCCCGGCGCCCGCATCCGGTCCATCAGGCGGTGCGCGATCGCGGGGGCGAGCGCCGACTGCCCCGCGGCGGCGGTCCGTACGGCCGCGGCAAGCTCCTCCGGGGGCGCGTCCTTCAGAAGGTATCCCGCCGCGCCCGCCTCGACCGCGGCGAGGATGTCGGCGTCCGTGTCGTACGTCGTCAGGACGAGCACCCTGGGCGCCCCCGCCACCGCGGCGATCTCGGCCGTGGCCTGCGCCCCGTGCATCCCCGTCCCGAACTGGAGATCCATCAGCACGACGTCGTAGGCGCCGGTCGCGGCGAGCGACACCGCCGCCTCGGCCGTCGCCGCCTCCCCCACCACGGCGAAGCCGGGCTCGGTGTCGAGCACCGCGCGCAGCCCGGCGCGCACGACGGGGTGATCGTCGGCGAGAAGCAGCCGGATGGGGCCGGACGCCTCGGCACTCATGCCACGGCTCCCGTCGGCAGCGGCAACGTCAGGGCGAGCGCCGTGCCCTGCCCCGGCGCCGACTCCACGCTCAGCGTCCCGCCGAGCGAGCGGGCCCGCGCCCGCATGGCGGGCAGCCCGAACCCCCCGCCGTCCCCGGACGTGGTGGAGGCCGGATCGAAACCCCGCCCGTCGTCGACCACGTCCAGGGACACCGACGTGTCCATGAAGCTCAGGGTGATCTCGGCGCGCCCCGCCTCCGCGTGCCGGACGGTGTTCGCGAGAGCGGACTGTGCGGTGCGGAGCAGGGCGACCTCGTACGGCGTCGGCAGCTCCACGGGCATGCCGCTCACCGTGAACTGGACGTCGACGCGCGAGCCGCCCGAGCCCGGCGACGCGGACGCGGAGAGCCGTTCGAGGGCCTTGGCCAGCGAGCCGCGTTCCAGGTCGGGCGGGCTGAGGGCGCGCACGAAGCGCCGCGCCTCGGCGAGGTTGTCCTGCGCGGCGGCGCGGGCCTGCTCGATGTGCGGGGCGGCGGGAGATCCCGCGGGCAGCGCGCGTTGCGCGGCGCGCAGCAGGAGCTGGATGGAGGAGAGGCCCTGCGCGAGCGTGTCGTGGATCTCGCGGGCGAGGCGCTCGCGCTCGGCGAGGGTCCCGGCGGTCCGCTCGGCGGCGGCGAGCTCGGCCCGCGTCGCCACCAGCTCGTCGATCAGCTCACGGCGCCGCTCGCTCTCCCGGTACAGCGCCTCGTACCCGAGGACGGTGGCGACCGCCACGGCCGCGCCGAGCACCGGCCCGATGAAGCTGCCGGGCGTGACCGGCGAGCCGTGCAGCAGGAAGCCGGCGATGGCGGCAGCGGCGGTCAGCGCGACGGCGGGCAGCGCCCAGCGCACCGGCAGCAGATGCAGTTGCAGGAAGTACAGCGGGAAGGCCGTCCACAGCCCGGCCGGAGACAGTACGAGCAGCACCGCCCAGCACACTCCGAGCGCCGCGAGCCACAGCGCGGCGGCGCGCTGCGACCGGGCGACGGCAGGGCTGAGAACACCCGCCGCGTAGACGCCGCCCATCGCCGCCACCACCGCCACCACCGCGCCGGCACGCGGCCCGCCACCGGCCAGAGCCCGCACCACGACAAGCGCGAGCAGCCCCGCGAGCAGCGCGTGCAGACAGAGCCGCAGCACGAGGGTGACGGGGGTGGTCCGTGAAGGAGCCGGGGAATCGCTGGAGGGCATGAGGGCCTCGGAAG
>NZ_JBNNJZ010000185.1:0-14267 GCF_050270335.1 Streptomyces sp. NPDC059900 | reverse complement strand
GCTCAAGAGTGCGGGCCGGGCCCGCACCGATTCCACGCACGTCTTGTCGTCGGCACGGCAGCTGAACTGGCTGGAGCGGGTCGCCGAGACGCTGCGGTCCGCTTTGAACGCGATCGCCCGGGCCGAGCCCGGCTGGCTGGTGGACATCGCCGGACCGGACTGGTTCCGGCACTACGCGACCCGGGCCGAGGACTCCCGTTTCCCCGAGGACCATGCCCAGCGCGGCGAGGTGGAAGCGCGGATCGGGGCGGACGGGACGCGACTGCTGGAAGCGGTCTTCGCCCCCGGCGCTCCACACGGGCTTCGCGTGCTGGACGAGGTCGAGGTCCTGCGGCAGACCTGGGTCCAGTGCTTCCACCTGGTAGACGGGGAGCTGAGGCGACGGGCCCCAAAAGACAGGCCGCCGGGCGCGATTCTGCTGGTCACCCCGTATGACACGGACGCGCGCGGCTGCATCAAACGCGACACGGTATGGGACGGCTACCGGGTTCACCTCACCGAGACCTGCGAGCCCGGCGCCCCGAACCTGGTCACGAACGTGGTCACCACCGACTCCACCGTCCAGGACCAGGTGATGAGCGCCCGCATTCACGCGGCACTGGCCGCGCGCAACTGCCTGCCCGCCGAACACTGGGTGGACGCCGGCTACCCCACCGCCGCGCAAATCGTGGCCGCCCGCCGCGATCACGGGGTCGAGCTGCTGGGCCCCATGAAGGCCAGCACCGCCGCCCAGAGCGGCGGCCCGTTCAGCCAGGACGCCTTCACCATCGACTGGGACACACGGCAGGTGACCTGCCCGAATGGCCTCACCAGCACCCAGTGGCGCGAGAGACTCTCCCAGCATGGTCTGCCGGTCATCCGGGTCCGTTTCAGCCCTGCCGGCTGCCGGCCCTGCTCTCACCTGCGTGACTGCGTCAACTCTCCGAACGGCAAATTCCGCGAGCTGAACCTGCGACGCCGGGACGAACACGAAGCCGTCCGCAAAGCCCGGGCCGAGCAGCAGACCGACGAGTGGAAAGAGCGCTACCAGATCCGGGCCGGTGTCGAGGGCACCATCTCCCAAGCCGTCGGGCGCTGCGGCCTGCGCAGATCCCGCTACCGGGGCCTGGCCAAGACCAGCCTCCAGCACCAGCTCACCGGCGCCGCGATCAACCTCGCCCGCATCGACGCCCACCTCACCGACACACCACGAGCCCTCACCCGCACCAGCCACTTCGCAGCACTTTGCCCCGCCGACCAAACGATCGACGGGGCGAAATAGCCAGGACCCCCGGATTAACCAACAGCGTCCCACTGCGGTGACGGGCCCGTTCCGGCGGGCGGCGGCGCATGCCGCCCCCGCTGACCGCAATAGGTCTCCGGCGCTAGCCTCGATAGGTCTCCAGCAACCGCAGCCACACCTCGCTGATCGTCGGATAGGCCGGGACCGCGTGCCAGAGCCGGTCGATCGGCACCTCCCCCGCGATCGCCACCGTCGCCGAGTGGATGAGCTCGCCGACGGCGGGGCCCACGAAGGTCACGCCGAGCAGGACCTCGCGGTCCAGGTCGACGATCATGCGGGCGCGGCCTTCGTAGCCGTCCGCGTAGAGGCCCGAGCCCGCCACGTTCGCCATGTCGTAGTCCACGGCACGCACCCGGCGCCCCGCGGATTCCGCCTCCGCGAGGGTCAGGCCCGCCGATGCCGCCTCGGGGTCGGTGAAGACCACCTGGGGTACGGCGTCGTGGTCGGCGGTGGCGGAGTGGGCGCCCCAGGGGTCGGTCTCCAGGAGCGGGACGCCCTGGGCGCGGGCGGTGATCGCCGCACCGGCGATACGGGCCTGGTATTTGCCCTGGTGGGTGAGGAGCGCGCGGTGGTTGGCGTCGCCCACCGCGTAGAGCCAGCTGCTGCCCTCCACCCGCAGGCTGTCGTCGACCGACAGCCAGGAGCCGGGGTCGAGGCCGATCGTCTCCAGGCCCAGGTCGTCGGTGCGCGGGGCACGGCCCGTGGCGAAGAGGATCTCGTCGGCCTCCAGGGTGCCGCCGTCGGTCAGGGTCGCGGTGACCGTGCCGTTCTCCCTGCTCACCGCCGTGACCGAGACGCCGGTGCGGACGTCCGCGCCCGCCTCCGCCAGCGCCTTGGCGACCAGCTCCCCGGCGAACGGCTCCATGCGCGGCAGCAGGCCGTCGCCGCGCACGAGCAGCGTGACCTGTGAGCCGAGCGCCTGCCAGGCCGTGGCCATCTCCACGGCGACGACACCGCCGCCGACCACCGCGAGCCTGCCGGGCACGTGGTCCGCGCTGGTGGCCTCGCGGCTCGTCCACGGCTTCACGTCGACCAGGCCCGGCAGATCGGGCAGGGCGGCGCGGGTGCCGGTGCACACCGCCACCGCGTGGCGGGCGGCGAGGGTCTGCTCGGTGCCGTCCGGGCCCGTGACGCTCACCTGGCGCGTTCCGGCGATGCGGCCGTGGCCGCGGTAGAGGTCGATGCCGATGGACTTCAGCCAGCCGACCTGGCCGTCGTCCTTCCAGTGCGAGGTGTAGTCGTCCCGGTGTGCGAGGACCGCCGCCGCGTCCAGGCCGCCCTGCACCGACTGGCGCAGTCCGGGCACCTTCCGGGCGTCCGCCCGCGCGATGACCGGCCGCAGCAGCGCCTTGCTGGGCATGCACGCCCAGTACGAACATTCGCCCCCGACGAGTTCGCTCTCCACGATCGCCACGCTCAGACCGCCCGCACGGGCCCGGTCCGCCACGTTCTCCCCCACGGGACCCGCACCCAGGACCACTACGTCGTATGTTTTCGAATCCGTCATGAAAGCCAGTGTGGTCGCAGGTGTGCGACGTGGCCACATGGGTACGCGCGCGGACGAGCACGGGTGAACGCGTGGAATACGTCTGCCGCCCGGGCCGTTGTGCACAGCGGCTTCGACCGACAGCAGGAAGAGGAAACACCATGAGCAGCGCGACAATGGAGCTCACGAAGGAAAACTTCGACCAGACGGTCACGGACAACGAATTCGTCCTGATCGACTTCTGGGCGGACTGGTGCGGCCCGTGCAAGTCGTTCGCGCCCGTCTACGACAAGGCCGCCGAAGCCAACCCCGACATGGTGTTCGGCAAGGTGGACACCGAGGCGCAGCCCGAGCTGGCCCAGGCCTTCGGCATCCAGTCGATCCCGACGCTGATGATCGTCCGCGACCAGGTGGCCGTGTTCGCACAGCCCGGCGCGCTGCCCGAGGCAGCCCTCGAGGACGTCATCGGGCAGGCCAGGCAGCTGGACATGGACGAGGTCCGCAAGTCCGTTGCCGAGGAGCAGGCCAAGGCGCAGCAGCAGGGGCAGTGAGCAAGAGCCCCGCACAGACCCCCGTACGGAAGGGTCAGCTGGACTCGCGGTGCACGGCCGTCGCACCGAGCACGTCGTGCACCTCGGGCTCCATGCCCGGGTCGCGCACGACCCGGTCGACGAGCTCCGCGAGCTTCTGACCCGACGGCAGCTCGATGCGGACCGTGCTGAGCCGCGGCCGCAGGAGCCTGCCGAGCATCAAGTCGTCGGCGCCGATCATCGCCGTCTCCCCGGGGACGGCGATGCCTTCGTCCTGCAACGCCCGCATCAGGAGCATCGCGTACTCGTCGTTGTACGTGAACACCCCGTCGACGCCCAGCGTGCGCCAGCGTGCCGCGAGGCGGGCCGCCGACTCCTCGTCGTAGGCCAGCGGCAGCTCGGTCACCGTGGTGTCCTGGCCGTGCCGGGCGGCGGTGCGCCGGACGCCGTCGGCACGCGGACGCGAGAAGGGTTCGAGGCCCTGTTCCTCCGGGATCACGACGCCGATGTGCCGGCTGCCGCGCTCCAGGAGATGCGCGGCGGCAGAGCGGCCGATCAGCCGCTGGTCCATGAGCAGGGCATGGGCGCCCTCGGCCCGCTGCGGGCCCAGCGTGAAGACGGCCTTGGCGCCCGACCGCTTCAGGACGCTCACCCCGCGCGCGCCGAGCCCCGAAGCGCCGGGGGCCAGGACCGCCACCGGGCGCAGCTCGGCCCAGGCCCGGGCCGCGTCCTCGCCGGTCAGGCCGAGGCTGCCGTACTGCACGACGGTGTAGTCGAAGCGGCTGAGCGCCCATTGCAGCTCGTTGAAGAACTCGCTGAAGAGCGGGCCCGCCGGGATCTGCGGCGTGGGCATCAGGACGACGCGGGTGTGCCCGGCGCGCAGGCTGCGGGCCGCGGCGTGCGGGACGTACCCCAGCTCCTTGGCGGCTTCGTGGACACGGCGTCGCGTGGGCTCGCTGATGCGGACGGCGCTCGTGTTGTTCAGTACGTACGAGACGGTCGCGCGCGAGACTCCCGCAAGGCGCGCCACGTCGGCGCTCGTCGGCACGGAGTACTGCGCGGGTTTGTTCGGTATCTGCACCATGACGGGGCTCATCCTTGCAGACGGTGTGCGGGCGCTCCCATGCGGGCTTCGGGGCGTCCGTGACCTGCGTGGGAGCGCTCCCGGCCGTCGTGCGCGGCGTGAACTGCCGGGCCCCCGTACCGTGTTCGCCCCGCGCCGGTTAACGTGCGTGCACCCGCCCGTCGATCAAAGGTGCCCCCACATGACTGCCGACCGGGCCGACGGCCTCGCGCGCACCGCCCGTGCGCTGGCCGCCGGAGAAGTGTCCTCACGTGCGCTCACGGAGCGGACGCTGGCGCGGATCGAGGCCTCGCAGCCCGTGCTCAACGCCTTCAAGCTGGTGCGCGCCGAGGCCGCGCTCGCCGAAGCGGACGCCGCCGACCGGGAGTTGGCCTCGTCCGGCGCCGCGGGACGGCCGCTGCTCGGTGTGCCGATCGCCGTGAAGGACGACACCGACATGGCGGGCGAGCCGACCGCGTTCGGCTGCCGGGGCGACTTCCCGCCGAAGCGGGAGGACGCCGAGTCCGTACGCCGGCTGCGGGCCGCCGGAGCCGTGATCGTCGGCAAGACCAACACATGCGAGCTGGGGCAGTGGCCCTTCACGGAGGGTCCCGGCTTCGGCGACACCCGCAACCCCTGGCACACCGGGCACACCCCCGGCGGCTCGTCCGGCGGCTCGGCGGCGGCGGTCGCCGCGGGGCTCGTGCCCGCGGCGCTCGGCTCCGACGGCGCGGGCTCGGTGCGCATCCCCGCGGCCTGGACCCATCTCGTGGGGATCAAGCCGCAGCGCGGCCGCATCTCGACGTGGCCCTGGCCCGAGTCCTTCAACGGCATCACCGTCAACGGCCCGCTCGCCAGGACCGTCGCGGACGCGGCCCTGCTCCTGGACGCGGCGAGCGGCAACCACGAGGGCGACCTGCACAAGCCGCCCGCCATCCGCGCCGCAGAGGCGGCGACCCGCGATCCGGGGCGGCTGCGGATAGCCCTGTCCCTGCGCATGCCGTTCACCGCGACCCCCAAGCGCCTGCATCCCGTGGTGCGCCGGAAGGTCATCGTCCTGGCGGACCGGCTCGCCGCCCTGGGGCATGACGTCGAGGAGGCCGACCCGCGCTACGGCCAGATCGGCCTGGACTTCGTGCCGCGTGCCACGGCCGGCATCACCGAATGGGCCCGCGAGGTGCCCGACCCGCGTCTGCTCGACCCGCGGACCAAGGAGGCGGCCCGCCTGGGACGCCTGCTCGGCGGCGCCCCGCTGCGCCTGGCCCGCCGCGCCGAAGCCGCCCTGCACCGCAGGGTCGGCGCGACCTTCTCGACGTACGACGTGGTCCTCACGCCCACCACCGCCACTCCCCCGCCCCGCATCGGCACCATGACCGCCCTCAGCGGCTGGCGCACCGACCAGGCGATGATCGCCGCCTGCCCCTACGCGTGGACCTGGAACGTCCTGGGCTGGCCCGGCGTCAACGTGCCCGCGGGCCGGGCGGGCGGCGGCCTTCCGGTCGGCGCGCAGCTGCTCGGGCCCGCGGGCAGCGAGCCGCTCCTGATATCGCTTGCGGCCCAGTTGGAGGACGACCGGCGCTGGTACGAGCAGTGGCCGGACGCGGCCTAGGTGTGGCCTAGGTGTGCTGTCCGGGCACGCGACGCAGGTCATCGGGTGCCCCCGGCCCGCGGGTTGGTCCTGCCGGGTTCTACGGTGGCCGACGTGACTGCCAACACCGATGACCCGCAGATGTCCGCGCACCCGGGACGCACCGGCCGCACCGCGACCACCGAGGCCGAGCCGCGCGAGGTCGGCCAGGTCCAGACGACGTACGCACCCGCCCACGACGGCGATCCCGACCCCGGCGAGATCGTCTGGACCTGGGTTCCCTACGAGGAGAACGACGGGCGCGGCAAGGACCGCCCCGTCCTCGTCGTCGCCCGCGAGGCGCGCGGCACGCTGCTCGCCGTGCAGCTCTCCAGCAAGCAGCACGCGAACGACCGCGAGTGGGTGCCGATCGGCAGCGGTCCCTGGGACCGCGAGGGCCGTGACTCCTGGGTCGACATCGACCGGGTCCTGCGGGTGCACGACGCGGGCATGCGGCGCGAGGCGTGCGCGCTCGACCGGATGCGGTTCAACCTGGTCGTACGGCGGTTGCAGGAGCGCTACGGCTGGCGTTGAGCGCTAAGGGCGGGGCCGGGCCCCGCCCTTGAACCCTTCACCGAACGTCTTCTCGAAGGCGGTCCGCGTCACCGCGCCGCGCGTGCGGTCGAGCACCCCGAAGACGATGTGCTCGAAGTACCCGTGGAACCGGCCGCCTTCGTCGAGCAGCACCCGGAACGCGTCCGCCACCTGCGCGGGGTCGTTCTGGAAGACCCCGCAGCCCCACGCGCCGAGCACCAGCCGCCGGTAGCCGCAGACGACGGCGGTCTCCAGGACCCGCTCCGCGCGGACGGCCAGGGCCCGCGGCAGCTCGGCGGCGCGCCCGGGGGCCTGCCGGAGCACGACGCCCGCGTTCGGCGCCGCGGAGGTCAGGAAGCCGACCTCGTACGCCTCGTCCAGGAGCCGGCCCTTGTCGTCGCGGAAGACCGGCACGGCCGGGGAGTGGATCACGCGGTCGCTGTAGAAGGGGTCGCGGTGGGCCCGGTGGTGGTCGTAGAACTCGCGGGCCGAGCGCACGCACACGTACAGCGCGGAGGCGCGGCACAGCGCCTCCTCCTGCGCCTGCGCGCCGTTCAGATAGCCGCCGCCGGGATTGCGCGCGGAGGAGAAGTTCAGGACGGCCACGGGGCCCGGGTGCGCGCCCGTCAGCCGGTGGGCGGCCTCCAGGCTGCTCTCGGCGGTGACCTCGACTACCGTGGAGGTCAGCTCGGGCGGCCGTACCGGAGTCACGGAAGTCGTGTTCAGGGCCGCCGGACCGAACATCCGCGTGCCGGAGCGCGCGGCGTCCACCGCATCCGCGATCACCACCTCGCGGCCACCCGGAGCGGCATACCACCCCGCCGCCACGATCTCCTCGGTCTGCTGCGCGATGCCACGCAGTCGCGCACTCATGCTCGCTCACCCGCCCCGGACACCGTGCTGTCTGTCCTGTCCCCCGTCTCGTACATGAACGCATCGTGAGCTCTGCGCGGCGCCCGCTGCAACACAATTCCCCGGCATTTGCCAGGGCCCGGGGCACTCTTGTGCGAATGGCCGACAGGGTCTTGGGTAGGACGAGCGCTGCCAACTCGGTCCCACCCCATATCGAGTTGACCGAGTGGTCCACAACCGCTGGACCAGGCAGAACTTGAACAGGAGGACCCCTGCCATGCCCGAGGGTGACTGTACGACGTACCACGCGAAGTACGGCACCGCGGTCTCCGAATCCGAAGCAGAGGCGCTGGTCACCGGCATCTGCTTCAAGACCGGACCACCGCGCGTCACCGGTGTCGAACTGGAATGGCTGATCCACGAGCCGCACCGGCTCCATCTGCCCGTGTCCCCCGCCCGCCTCGAATCGGCATATGCCGCACTGCGGGCCCTGCCCCTGCAATCCCTGATCACCGTCGAACCGGGCGGCCAGCTGGAGCTCAGCTCCCGACCCGCCACCTCCCTCATGGAGTGCGTGTCCGACGTATCGGCCGATCTCGCTCTCGTACGCGATCGCCTCGCCACCCTGAATCTGGCGCTCACCGGCCTCGGTGCCGATCCCTGGCGTCCGCCGTCCCGCATCCTGCACCGGCCGCGCTACGACGCGATGGAGAGCTATCTCGACCGCGCGGGCCCGGCAGGACGCCGCATGATGTGCTCCACGGCCTCCGTGCAGATCTGCCTGGACGCCGGGCACGAGGAGCCGGGCCCGCTCGGTTACGGCCGGCGCTGGCGCCTGGCGCATCTCCTCGGCCCCGTCCTTGTCGCCGCGTTCGCGAACTCGCCCGTCCAGGACGGGCGCGCCACCGGCTGGCGCTCCACGCGGCAGGCCGTCTGGGCGTCGATCGATCCGGGCACGTCGGGCGCGCCGTCCCTGGAGGCGGAGCCGCGGGCGGCCTGGACACGCCATGTCCTGGACGCTCCGGTGATGTTCATCAGAACCGGACAGGACGGAGACGGCGGAGACGACGCGGACGACGGGAGCGCTGTGCCCTGGGCCGTTCCGGAAGGGCTGACCTTCCGGAGATGGGCCCGTTCGGGCGCGCCCCGCCCGCCGACGGCCGAGGACCTGACCCATCACCTGACCACGCTCTTTCCGCCGGTACGCCCGCGCGGTCATCTGGAGCTGCGGATGGTCGACGCCCAGCCGGGCGCGCACGGCTGGATCGTGCCGCTCGCGGTGACCAGCGCGCTGTTCGACGACCCGCAGGCGGCCGAGACCGCCTACCGCACCCTGAAGCCGCTGGCCGAGCGCGCGTTCCCGCCCGGTGCGCCCGCACCGCCGCGCAGCCCGCTGTGGCTGGACGCGGCGCGGCACGGGCTCGCCGACCCGGAGCTGCGCGAGGCCGCGGCCGCCTGTTTCGACGCGGCGGCCGACGCGCTGCCCCGGATGGGGGCGAGCGCCGAGGTGCAGCGGGCCGTCGCCGCGTACGCCGAGCGGTATGTCGCGCGGGGCCGCTGCCCGGCCGACGACCTGCTCGACGGGCGCCGGGACGGCCACCCATACGACCACGAGCACGAGAAGGGCATCCTCCGATGACCGGAACAGTCAGCGACCCCGATGCGCTTCGGCAGCGCGCCCTCGCGGCGCTCCTGGCGGCCAGGGAGCGCACCTCGCTCCTCACCACGTGCGTCGAGGAACCCGAACTGACCGCACAGCACTCGCCGTTGATGTCGCCGCTGGTCTGGGACCTGGCACACATCGGCAACCAGGAAGAGCTGTGGCTGCTGCGGGCGGTGGCGGGCCGCGACGCCATGCGGCCCGAGATCGACGGCCTGTACGACGCCTTCGAGCACCCGCGCTCCGAGCGGCCGAGCCTGCCGCTGCTCGCGCCCGCCGAGGCCCGCGGCTATGCGGCCGAGGTGCGCGGGCGCGCTCTCGACGTCCTGGAGAGCACGCCGTTTCGCGGTTCGCCGCTGACCGACGCGGGCTTCGCGTTCGGCATGATCGCGCAGCACGAACAGCAGCACGACGAGACGATGCTGATCACGCATCAGCTGCGCTCGGGCCCCACGGCGCTCACGGCCCCGGATCCGGAGCCCGCGCCGCGGTTCAGCGGCTTGTCCGAAGTCCTTGTGCCCGGCGGCCCGTTCACGATGGGCACGTCCACCGAGCCGTGGGCCCTGGACAACGAACGCCCGGCGCACCACCGTCTGGTGCCGCCGTTCTTCATCGACACGACGCCGGTGACCAACGCCGAATACCAGCGCTTCATCGCCGACGGCGGCTACACCGACCCGCGGTGGTGGACCCCGGCGGGCTGGGACATGGTGCGCGGCAACGGCCTCTCGGCGCCGCTCTTCTGGCGCCGCGAGGGCGGCCAGTGGTTGCGCCGCCACTTCGGGACCGTCGAGGCCGTTCCGCCCGACGAGCCGGTCCTGCACGTGAGCTGGTACGAGGCCGACGCGTACGCACGGTGGGCGGGCCGGCGCCTGCCCAGCGAGGAGGAGTGGGAGAAGTCCGCCCGGCACGACCCGGCGAGCGACCGCTCGATGCGCTACCCGTGGGGCGACGCGGACCCCACGCCCGAGCGCGCGAACCTGGGCCAGCGCCATCTGCGCCCGGCCCCGGCCGGCAGCTATCCGGCCGGTGAATCACCCCTCGGCGTACGCCAGTTGATCGGTGACGTGTGGGAGTGGACGTCGAGCGACTTCCTGCCCTACCCGGGCTTCTCCGCCTTCCCCTACCGCGAGTACTCGGACGTCTTCTTCGGCGGCGACTACAAGGTGCTGCGGGGCGGGGCGTTCTCCGTGGACGAGGTGGCGTGCCGGGGCACCTTCCGCAACTGGGACCACCCGGTGCGGCGGCAGATCTTCTCCGGGTTCCGCACCGCGCGCGACGCGGAACCGAAGGAGACCGCCTGATGTGCCGTCACCTGGCCTTCCTGGGCCCCGAGGAGCCGCTCGGCAAGCTCCTGGTGGACCCCGCGCACAGCCTGTTCCGGCAGTCCTGGGCGCCGCGGCGCCAGCGCTACGGCACGGTCAACGCCGACGGGTTCGGCGTCGGCTGGTATGCCGAGGGTGATCCGGTGCCCGCGCGTTACCGCCGCTCCGGGCCGGTCTGGGGCGATCAGTCCTTCGCCGACCTCGCCCGTGTCGTGCGGTCGGGCGCCCTGCTCGCCGCCGTGCGTGACGCGACCGAGGCAGGGGCGGACGGGGAAGCGGCGGCGGCGCCGTTCTCCGCCGGGACCTGGCTGTTCAGCCACAACGGAGCGGTATCGGGCTGGCCCCGGTCGCTCGCACCGGTGGCCCGCGGCCTGCCGCCCGCCGAACTGCTCTCCATGGAAGCGCGCTGCGACTCCGCACTGGTGTGGGCGCTGGTCCTGCACCGGCTGCGCAACGGCGACGACGAGGGCCAGGCCCTCGCGGACACCGTCGTCGAAGTCGCCGGTGCGGCCCCGGGATCGCGCCTGAACCTACTGCTCACCAACGGCGAGACGATCACCGCGACCGCCTGGGGAGACACCCTCTGGTATCTCGCCGAACCGGGCCGCCGCACCGTCGTGGCCTCCGAGCCCTACGACGACGATCCGCACTGGCGTGAGGTGCCCGACCGCACGCTGCTCGCCGCCAGCCGTACCGACGTTCTGCTGACCCCGCTCAAGGAGCCCACCGCGTGAGCCCGTTCCAGCTGACCCGTACGCTGCCCGTGGACGCCACCGACGCCGCTCTGCGCGCCGACGTCCTGCAGGGCCTGACCCATTCGCCCAAAACGCTGCCGCCCAAGTGGTTCTACGACGCGCGGGGCAGTGTGCTCTTCGACGAGATCACGACGCTTCCGGAGTACTACCCGACGCGCGCCGAGCGCGAGATCCTTCAGACGCGCGCCGCGGAGATCGCCGGGGCGACGGGCGCCCGCACCCTGATCGAGCTGGGCTCGGGCTCGTCGGAGAAGACCCGCCATCTGATCGACGCGCTCGCGGACCTGCACACGTACGTCCCCGTGGACGTCAGCGAGAGCGCACTCACCGGCGCCGCGAACACCCTGATCGCCTCGCGCCCCTCCCTGAACGTGCACGCCCTGATCGCCGACTTCACCCGCGGCCTCGCCCTGCCCGGCACGCCGGGCCCACGGCTCGTCGCCTTCCTGGGCGGCACGATCGGCAATCTGCTGCCCGCGGAGCGCTCGGCGTTCCTGGCCTCGGTGCGCACCCTGCTCTCCCCCGGTGACGCGCTGCTGCTCGGCACGGACCTGGTGAAGGAGGAGTCGGTGCTCGTCTCGGCGTACGACGACGGGTCGGGCGTCACGGCCGCCTTCAACAAGAACGTCCTGCATGTGATCAACCGTGAGCTGGGCGCGGACTTCGACCCCGACGCGTTCTCGCACGTGGCCGTCTGGGACCGCGAGCACGAGTGGATCGAGATGCGGCTGCGCTCCCTGGCCGCCCAGACGGTGAAGATCCAGGCGCTCGACCTGGCGGTCGACTTCGAGCGGCACGAGGAGATGCGCACCGAGATCTCGGCGAAGTTCCGCGAAGAGGGCGTGCGCTCCGAACTGGCCTCGGCCGGCCTGAAGCTGACCCACTGGTGGACGGACGAGAGGGCCCGCTTCGCACTGTCGCTCAGCGTGGCCCGCTAGCAATCCCGGTCTCCGGGTGCGCGGTCCGCGCACCCGGAGACCGTGCCTCACGGCCCGCTGCGACCCGCTATGACCCGCTGACGTCCAGCTCCTCGGTGATCCGGCGCGAGGCGGCCTTCGCCTCCGTCTTCGGGTCGCTCCCGGCGAGGACCTTCGACATGTACGCCTTGATGGGGTTGTCGGCCTCCACCGCCGCCCACTGCGGCGAGGCGGGAGTCGCCCGGCCGTGCGCGGCGCCCGCCGCCATCGCGGCGATGCCTTCCTCGCCGGCGACGGCGGAGGCCAGAGTCGTCTTGTTCGGCACGTAGTTCATGGTGCGGGCCAGGTCCTTCTGCCACTTCTTGCCCGCGAGCGCCTCGATCACGGCGACCGCGCTCCTGCGGTCCCCGGTCTTCCCGCGCACCACGAGATCGGAGCCGCCGGTGAACACGGCACCCGGCTTGGCGGCCGTCTTGCCGGGGATCGGGAAGTAGCCGAGCTTGCCCTTCAGTTCGGGGTTCTTCTCCTCGATGGCCCGCGCCGTGCCCGGCACGGCGACGATCTGCGCCACGTCACCCTTGGCGAAGACGCCGGCCTGCGGCGGGTGCTCCTCGTCCGCGTCCCGCGGGCCCTCGCCCAACGCCTGCAACTGGCGGTAGAACTCCATGCCCCGCAGCGCCGCCGCCGAGTGCAGGCTGCCCTCCCACACGCCGCGCGTGCCCTCGGCCTCCGTGGCCAGCTCGCCGCCCTCGTCCCAGATGAATCCCGCCAGGGTGTACCAGTCCTGGCCCGCGAGGTAGATCCCCTGGTTGCCGCCGGAGTTGAGCCGCTGGGTGTCGGCGATCCACTGTGCGCGCGTCGTGGGCGGCTCGTCGATCCCGGCCTGCGCGAACAGGTCCTTGTTGTAGATGACGACGCGGTTGGCCGCGTACCACGGGATGCCGTACTGGCTGCCGTTGTACCGGCCCGGTTCGGCCAGACCCGGCAGCCAGTCCTTCATGCCGAGGTCGCGCGCGGACTCCAGGGTGAGGTCGTAGAGCCCGCCCTCGTCGACGTACTGCGCGACCTGGGTGTTGCCGACCTCGATGACGTCGGGCCCGTCCTCCGCCTTGAGCCCGGCCTTGACCTTGTCGCCGATGCCGGTCCACTCCTGGAGGCGTATGTCCAGGTCGATGTCGCCGTTCTGCTTTTCGAAGTCTTCGGTGAAGCGCTCGATGAACTCGGCCGACGCGCTGCCCCGCATGAGCCACACGGTGACGGTCTGCCTGTCCTCTCCTGCGCCCGGCAGGACGCTGCAACCGGGGAGGAGCACGGTGACGGCGAGAGCGAGGGACAGGGACATGGCGGTGCGGCGGTGCGGTCTCACGTGGGTCACTTTCTTCCTGCGGACAGGGAAGGTCGGCCCGACGTGGGGGGAGCTCGGTTGGCTCGAACGGGTACGGCTGGATTTTGGTATGTACCAATGGGTCGGTCAAGTGGCGTGCGGCCCCGGGATCGGAGACCCGGGTGCCGCTCCCGGCTCGAAACGACTGCCGGGTACGGTTTGCCCGGACGCGGCACCCGCGCCACGTTCCGCGGGGTGACCGGGTGTTGCGCGTTGCCGAAGGACCAGGAAGGACGGCCACGTCCGTGCACCAGCAGGGCACATCCGGCGGCACACACGACCGCGAACTCAAACGCGAACTCAAACGCGACCGCGTGCGTGAGGTCCTGCTCGATCTGATCGAATCCCGCCGTCCCGGCGACGCCATCCCCTCCGAGCGCGCGCTCTGCACCGAACTAGGTGTCTCCCGGCCGACCTTGCGGGCCGCCGTCGACACATTGGTGGCCTCCGGGCTCCTGGTGCGCGAGCACGGCCGGGGCATGTTCGTGGCCCGCGCCAAGGTCACCCAGGAGCTCACGCCGGGCAGCCATCCGCTCACCGCCCCGCGGGCCGCCGGCGACTGGTCGAGCCGCGTCCTCGAGTTCGGCACGGTCCCGGCAGGGGCGCGCATCGGCCGCAAGCTCCGGATCTCCCCCGCCGCCGGGCTCGTACACGTCGTACGGCTGCGTCTGGTCGACGGCGAGCCCATCGCCCTGGAGCGGCTGCACATCCCGGCCGATCTCGCACCGGGGCTCACCGCGGCGCAGGTGGAGTCCGGTTTCTACGCCCACCTGCGCGAGGCCCGCCGTATCCACCCCGCGCACGCGGCGCAGTCCATCGAGCCCACGGTCCTGACGGAGGACGAGGCCGCTC
>NZ_JBNNJZ010000184.1:0-14285 GCF_050270335.1 Streptomyces sp. NPDC059900 | reverse complement strand
GTCCAGGAGCGGGCCGTGGTGCTCCAGTTCGTCGCTCGCCCAGGCCTTGCCGATGATCTGGAGCGCTTCTTCGACCTCCTGGGTCGTACGTTCCTTGTCGACGCCGCAGAGTGAGGTCTCCTGGAGCGTGCCGCCGCGACCCGCGCCGAGGTCGAGCCGTCCGCCGGACAGCAGGTCGAGCATGGCGGCGCGCTCGGCGACCCGCGCGGGGTGGTTGAAGCGGAACGGCATGCAGACCACGCCGTGGCCTATGCGGATGGTGCTCGTGCGGGCGGCGACCCAGGTCAGGAAGATCTCCGGGGCGCTCATGTGGGCATACCACTTGAGGGAGTGGTGCTCGACCGCCCAGATGCGGTCGAAGCCCATCTTCTCGGCCAGGACGGCCTGTTCGACGCTGTCACGGATGAGTTGGTGCTCGCGCTCGACGGTGGGGTCGGCGAGCTGTGCTTCGAATATGACGGAGAACTTCACGTGCCCTCCAGGGAGTTGAGCCGCTACGAGTGGACGCCCTTTGTTTCAAACAGTCATATGACTAGTCGTCAGGTCCCGAAACTGCAAGAGCGACAGCACCACTTGGCTCCACGGATCGGCCGCAGCGCACAGCAATCCCCGGGAGGACCGTGACGGCCCTCCCGGGGAAGCGGGATCCTCGGACGCGGGTCAGTTCGTGTTGAGCGACAGGCCGTAGTACCGCAGCGTGTCGTCCAGCGGCTGGAAGTACGAGGAGCCCTGGTCGTTCACCCCGCCGCAAGACTGATTCGTCGGACCGCCCGATGTCATGCCCTGGGCCTGGTTGCCCGCAATGTACGCGCCGCCGCTGTCACCGCCCTCCACGCACACCGTGGACCGGCCGAGGCCGCTGACCACGGTGTCCGGACCGCCGTTGCGATCGGTGTAGGTGACGGACACGTTGTACGCGCCGACCCGTCCGCACGTCCAGCCCGTCGTCGAGCCCGACTTGCACAGGGTCGCGCCGACCGCCGCGCGCTGGCTGCCGCGTACCGCCACGGAGGCGCCGTTGCCCCAGGTGCCGACCGCCGTGGTGATCGAGGAACCCGACTGGATCGTCGCCAGGCCCATGTCCACGCTGTTCCGGCCGAGCGCGAAGCGCGTCGTGGAGCCGGTCGCGAACTTCGAGCCGTTGAAGTAGAGGCCCGGATTGCCGACAACGCAGTGGCCCGCCGTGACGAGGTACTGCCGGCCCGCGGCGTTGCGTGCGCCGAAGCCGACCGAACACCACGAACCGGCCTGGTTGTTGATGTTCATCCGGCTGCCCGGGGCGACGGCCGCCTTTGCCTCCAGCTCCTGCCCGCCCTTGACCACCCGGACGGCGTCGCCGAACTCGCGGGCCTCCTTGAGGAAGGCGCGCGCCGCCGGGGTGGTGGCGTCGGTCACGGTGACCTTGACCGTGTCGGAGGCCAGGTCCGCCTCCCAGGAGGCCACGCCGCTGGGGACTCGCTCGGCCGCCGCGGCGTCGAGTGCGGAGGTGACGTGCGTCAGCTCCGCCTCTCCTCTGCCCGGTATGCGGGCGGTCAGGCCGGTGGCCTTCACCCGCGCCGCCGCTCGGGCTGCGCCGACGTTCACCGTCAGTTCGCCCTTCGCGTCGAAGAACGCGCCGTCCGTCCGGACACCGTCCCGGTGCAGCCGGTCCAGTCTCCGCTGCTGGTCCGCCTGTTCGTCGAGACGCCGTACGGCGGCGCTCTCGCTCACACCGAGCGTGTCCGCCAGGGCCTCGATCATCTGCGGCTCGTAGCGCGGGGCGGGGGTCGCGTCGGCGTGCGCGCCGGTGACACCCGTCGTGGCCACCAGGGCTCCGGCTGCCGCGGCAGCAAGGAGGTAATGCCGGACATGCGTCATGGGAATGCCTTCCAAGAGTAAGTGGGGGGTGGCATATGGACGTTCGGTGCACCGGGGTGGGGTCAATTGATGCACCGAACATCCATCGGCGCCGTACGCGGGATTTCCCGGACCGCGCCGTTGGGCGAAACCTTCCCGTCACTTCTGGTGGCCGCACAAGGCATGGCGAGGCACCAGCCCTTAAGGCGAAAGGGGTAAACACTTAATGCGCGCCCGCGGGTGCGGAGCGCGGGAGAGAACCCCCTACGCGCGCACAGCGGGGCGCCCGGAGAAAGGAGTTGGCTGCGTCTGAGCTGCCCGGCGGCAGCGCCCGTACGGCACCTTCCGACGGAAGCCGTCGGTTGCCCGCCGATCGCCCCGAAGCCGATACGTGACACGGAAACAGCGTTCATGACATGGAAGCAGCGTTACGGATATTGACGTACGCAGTCCGGCGGGGTTTGGTAGGCGAGGCGTCAGGCCGGGAATTCTTTTGTCGGTCGCCAGGGTCCGGCCATGTCCAGCAGTGACGCACAACGGTATTCACCGGGCAGTTGCACCTGCTCCGTGAGTGCGGCTCGTCATCTGTCATGCCGGGAGGCGAAATTCGTGACGGTCTCATCCGGGCTGACGTCGGACAACTCGGAATCCGGTACGGCGGCGGCCTGTTCGACGGTTCCTCCCGCTCCGTTCGCCGTGGCCCTGCGTGAAGCGGTGCGCCGCCGCGGGCTCCCTCTCGACCGGATATGCGAGCGGCTCAACGCTCGGGGTATCCGGCTCACACCCGCGACCCTCAGCTACTGGCAGCGCGACCGCACCCGCCCCGAGCGCTCGGACTCACTGCGCGCGGTGGTCGCGCTGGAGAGCATCCTCGACCTGGCGCCCGGAGAACTGTCCGGGCTGCTGCGGTCCCAACGTCCGCGTGGACGCCGTCCGGCCGTACGCGTCGACGAGCACACGACCCGCCGCCTCTACGGTCGCGCGTCCCGGCAGGAACAGGCGCTCGGCGACGCCTTCCCGCGCTTCAACCAAGGACTCGCCATTCTCCTCACCCGCGAGGTCCTGCATCTGGACCGGCGGGGCTGCGTCAGCCGGCTGACCATCAACCACTTGGTGCGCGCCGTCTGTGACGGGGCCGAGCGGCTGATCAACCTGCACTTCCTGGATGATCCCGACGCAGGACCGCCCGAGGCGACCGTCCACTGCGGACAACTGGAATCGATGCGGCAGGACGCGGTCTCGGGCGGACTGATGCTCCAGATCGGCTTCGGCCGTCCGCTGTCGTTCGGCGAGACCACGACCGTCGACTACGAGATCCGCACCGCGCCGCAGGGCCACCCGACGACGCTGCACGAGCGGGGCATACGCGGCAACCAGGACGCGTATCTCCTCCAGGTGCACTTCCCCGACGAGCGGCCACCGGCGATCTGCCACTCCTACTACCGGGAGAACGCCGCCGCACAGCAGCGCAAAGTACGCCCTCTGACCGTGAACTCCTCCGGCGCGGCCCATCTGTACGCGGCGCAGTGCCGGCAGGGCATCTACGGCATGAGCTGGCAGTGGCCCGACGAGGACTCCTAGGCCGCTCCCGGGCCGGGGCCCGCACCGCGCGGGTGCGGGCCCCGGATCACGCACCGGTGTGCGCCCCGTGGATCAGAGGCCGAACTCCTGCGGCGACACGCCGAGCGTCGCGCACGCCTCGCGCAGGACCTGCTCCTCGGCCGGGGCGATGTACCCGTCCGCGCCGGCGACGACGAAGCCGGTCTGGACGACCGCCTTGGCCTCCATCGGCTTCTTCGCCGCCTTGGCGATCTCCTGCATGGCCTCGGCCTTGCCCTGCTGGAAGTTGAACGTCAGCTGGTCGGCGTGCTTGTTGAAGCGCGTGCGGAGCTGCTCGGGCGGGAAGTTCTTCAGGACGTCGTTCTGCAGGATCAGCGACTCCACGTGCTGCCGCTCGGCCGGGTCGACGGAGCCGTCCGCCGCCGCGACCAGGGCGCACATGGCCATGCTGGCGTCTCGGTAGGCACCGCTCTTGAGCTCCGTCTTGAGTGAGGCGAGCTGGGACTTGAGCACGCCCACGAGCTGGGCCTTCGACCCCCCTCCGGATCCTGACCCCGGCCTTCCGTGACCGCCGGAGCCCCGCGACCCCTGAGACTGCTGGAGCCCCTTGGCCTGGTCCTTGATCCGGTCCCACATCGCCATCCGTGCCACCTCGGCTACCTGTTCGCTCCGTATGCGCGCACTCCGCACGTCACCCAGCCAACGCCTCCCCGGTCCGCGAAGTTCCTCGACCCAGCGCTGTCATCGGGACACAGGGCGTAGGCGCCGGGCCAACAGACCGCGCAGGCGCGCGGAGGCCCCGCGAAGATCCCCGAGCGGCGTCACCTCATCCGCCTCGATTTCCTCGCGCGCTGCCAGAGCAAGCACGACGGCGTAGGGCCGCTCCCCCGCGGCGAGCTTCGCCGCCGTGGCGTCGAGCACGGCCTTCAGCACGGTGCGGTCGGCGCGGGGATGCCCGGCCAGCAGGCGCAGCAGCCTGTTGTCGTTCCAGGAGCTGTCACGGGCCGCGCTCAGCTCAAGGAGCGCCGCGGGCGGGGTGTGCGGATTGGCCGCCAGGGCCTGCCACACGAAGGGGTAGGGGCAGCGCGCCAGTTGCCGGAGAGCGGAGCTGTCCGTCTCGGTACGCGCTCGTTCGAGGTAGTCGGCCGGTGAACGCATGCGGCAGGACTCCTCGGGTTGGTCGGAGCCGACATCATGGCACCGCGCCGGGAAGCGGGGGATCGCCGGGCCGCCGGACCGATCAGGAATGGAGAAGCAGC
This sequence comes from Streptomyces sp. NPDC059900, assembly GCF_050270335.1. Lineage (NCBI taxonomy): Bacteria > Bacillati > Actinomycetota > Actinomycetes > Kitasatosporales > Streptomycetaceae > Streptomyces > Streptomyces sp. NPDC059900. The sequence continues at coordinate 9,630 of NZ_JBNNJZ010000184.1, read as the reverse complement.
GGCAGTACCGCACTGCCTAGCGTGACGGGCATGGCAATCATCGAATCCGTCACCCTCGACGTGGCCGACCCCGCGGCCGCTCTTCGCTTCTACACCACGGCCTTCGGCCTGGACTCGCAGATACGTCTGCGCGCCTCCGAGGAGCCCACTACCGGCTTCCGCGGGTTCACGCTCGCCCTCACGGTGTCCCGGCCCGCCGACGTCAACAGCCTCATCGACGCCGCCCTCGCCGAGGGCGCCACCTCGCTGAAGCCCGCCGCGAAGTCCCTCTGGGGATACGGCGGTGTCGTACAGGCGCCGGACGGCACGATCTGGAAGGTGGCGACCTCGGCGAAGAAGGACATCGGCCCTGCCACCCGGCTGATCGACGAGATGGTGCTCCTCCTGGGCGTCGCCGACATGGCCGCGAGCAAGCAGTTCTACGTCGGTCAGGGCCTCTGTGTGGCGAAGAGCTTCGGCCGCATGTACTGCGAGTTCGAAAGCGGTACGAGCCCCTTCAAGCTGGCGTTGTACCGCCGCCGCGCCCTCGCCAAGGACCTGGGCCTGTCGCCCGACGGCACGGGATCCCACCGGCTCATGATCGGCGGCGACGCCGGAACCTTCACGGACCCGGACGGCTTCGCGTGGGAGGCCGCGGCACCGGCCTGCCCGACCCCCTCCGGGTGAGGGCGCGGCACGCCCGTCACAGGGTGAGGAGCAGGCCGAACATCTCCCGGTCGAAGAGCGAGCCGTACAGGTCACCCGTGACCCGGGTGCCGTTGATGGCGACCGTGGGGGTGCCGGGGCCGCGGGGATCGTCTCCGCCTGCTGCCTCGTAGGTCTTCTCCGATGCGGTGACGAAGTTTTCATACTTCATCGTCGCCACGGCGGAGTCGAAGGCCTTGCCGCGCAGCCCCTTGACTTCGCCGGCCAGCTTCAGCAGGGAGGCCGTGGTGTAGCCGCCCGCGAGTTCGTGCTCGGTCATGTTCTCGAAGAGCACGGCGTGGTACTCGGCGAACTTGCCCTCGTCGAGCGCCGCACGAAGGGCGTTGACCGCCCTCTTCGATCCGTCGCCGCCCACACGGTCGTCCCTGAAGGACGCGAGGGTGTACTCGGTCCTGGCCTCGCGGCGCAGCGTCATCGCACGCAGCGCGGGAGCGCCCGTCGCCTCGAATTCCTCTACGACCGGGCAGCGCGGGTCCTCGTAGAGCCGGACCGTGGTCGCCGCGGCCGGATCCCCCACCACGATCGTCGTGCCATCCGCGGCCAGCTTCTCCGGGAGCTCCCCGACGCCCGCGTAGGGCGCCGGGCGCGGTCTGGCCGCCCCCTTGTCGTCCTCGTCCCCGGACTGCGCCTGTGGTGCGCATCCCGCGACCATCAGCACGGCGATCGCGGCCACGGCCGTGGCGGCCGGCCCTCGTGCATTCCTCATCTGCGGATCCCCTCCCCTTGATTCCCCCGGATCGCGCAGACTCTAAGCCCCCAGGATCACGCATCGCACCGCGTTTCCGGGCAAGATCAGAAATACGTGCGTCCGAACACCGACAGGAGCCGCCCATGTCCGTCCGCCGCGCCATGCCCGATATCCAGACGGAGTCCATGGAGCAGAGCCGGGACTTCTACGGTCTTCTGGGGTTCGAGGAGGTCATGAACCTGGGATGGGTCATGACGCTCGGTTCTCCCTCCAACCCCACGGCACAGGTCACCTTCATGAGCCGCGACGCGACCGCGCCCGTCGTGCCCGACATGAGTGTGGAGGTGGAGGACGTGGACGAGGTCTACGCGGCGGTGCGCGAGAGCGGCGCGGAGATCGTGCATCCCTTGCAGGACGAGGAGTGGGGCGTGCGGCGGTTCTTCGTACGGGATCCCAATGGCCGGGTCGTCAATGTGGTGAGCCATCAGTGACGTGGTGAGCCATCAGTGATCGCGGGCACCGTCACGCGTCCAGGCCTCCCCGCTCGACCAACTGCCGCGCGATGACATTGCGCTGGATCTCGTTCGTGCCCTCGCCGACGATCATCAGCGGGGCGTCGCGGAAGTAGCGCTCCACGTCGAACTCGGTCGAGTAGCCGTAACCGCCGTGGATGCGCACGGCGTTGAGGGCGATCTGCATGGCGGTCTCGGAGGCGAAGAGTTTGGCCATGCCCGCCTCCATGTCCACCCGGCGGCCCGCCTCCGCCTCCCTGGCCGCGTGCAGGGTGAGCTGGCGGGCGGCGGTCAGTGAAGTGGCCATGTCCGCGAGGTAGTTGCCGATCGACTGGTGCTTCCAGATCGGCTCGCCGAAGGCCTCGCGCTGCCGGGCGTAGGCGAGGGAGTCCTCGAACGCGGCACGGCCGACGCCGAGTGCGCGCGCCGCCACCTGGAGCCGCCCGGTCTCCAGGCCCTTCATCATCTGCGCGAAGCCCTTGCCCTCCGCCCCGCCGAGGACGGCGTCGGACGGCGCCCGGTAGCCGTCGAACGACAGCTCGCAGCTCTCCACGCCCTTGTAGCCGAGCTTGGGCAGATCGCGGGAGACGGTCAGGCCGGGGCCGTGCTCGACCAGCAGGATCGACATGCCCCGGTGGGCGGGCACGGCGGCCGGGTCGGTCTTGCACAGCAGGGCGATCAGGCCGGACCGGCGGGAGTTGGTGATCCACGTCTTCGCCCCGTCGACGACATACCCCTCCCCGTCCGCGGCCCTGCGCGCGGTCGTCCGCATGGCCTGGAGGTCCGAGCCGCCGCCCGGCTCGGTGAGCGCCATGGTCGCCCGGACCTCACCGGTGGCAAGGCCCGGCAGCCAGCGGCGCCGCTGCTCCCGCGTACCGAAGCGGAGCAGCAGCTTGGCGACCACGGTGTGGCCGCCCATCGCACCGGCCAGGCTCATCCAGCCGCGCGCGAGCTCCTCGGTGACCAGGACGTAGCAGGGCATGGAGACCGGTGTGCCGCCGTACTCCGCGGGGACGGCGAGACCGAAGACGCCCAGCCGCTTCATCTGCTCGATCAGGGCTTCGGGATAGGTGTCGGAGTGCTCCAACCCCCGGACGACCGGCTTCACCTGCCGGTCGACGAAGTCCCGCACCGTACGGACGACGAGCTGCTCGTCCTCGGACAGGATGTCGGGAGTGCTCATGCGGTGACGCCCCTCGTCGAACACCCGCCGCGGCCGGACACGACAAAGGCAAGGAGTGTTCGAACTCCTTGCCACCATCAAGATATAGCTCATGGGGGGCCTTGCCACAAGGCCCGGGCTCTGCCGCAGAATCATCGCCCTCAGCCCGGAACCCAGCGAAATGAGAACAATGTTTGATGTGATCGTGGTCGGCGGCGGACCCACCGGCCTGATGCTCGCGAGCGAGCTGCGGCTCCAGGGCGTGCACGTGGTCGTCCTGGAAAAGCTGGCGGAGCCGACCGCGCAGTCCCGCGGGCAGGGCCTGCACGTGCGCAGCGTCGAGGTGATGGACCAGCGCGGCCTGCTCGGCCGCTTCCTCGCGGCCAACGAGAAGTTCCGGGTGGGCGGGTTCTTCGGCGGCATGATGAAGCCGTGGCCCGACAGCCTGGACACGGCCCACCCGTACGGCATCGCAGCCCCGCAGCCGGTCACCGAGCGACTGCTCCAGGAGCGCGCCGTGGAGCTCGGCACCGAGATCCGGCGCGGCTGCGAAGTGGTCGGCCTGAGCCAGGACGACGGGGAAGGAGCGTATGGCGGGGAGACCGCGGACGGCGGGGAGGGCCCGGACGGCGGCGCGGTGACCGTCGAGCTCGCGGACGGCACACGGCTGCGCTCCCGCTACGTCGTGGGGTGCGACGGCGGCCGCAGCACCGTGCGCAAGCTGCTCGGCATCGCGTTCCCCGGCCAGGCCGCCACGGTCGAGACGCTGCTCGGCGAGATGGAGACCACCGAGGACCCCGCGACGGTGGCCGCCGTCGTCGAGGAGGTCCGCAGGACCCACCTGCGGTTCGGCGTCTCCGCGCCCGGCGACGACGGCGTCTGCCGCGTCGTCGTGCCCGCCGACGGGGTGGCCGAGGACCGGGCGGCCGAGCCGACCCTCGACGACTTCAGGCAGCAGCTGCGGGCCCACGCGGGCACCGACTTCGGCGTGCACTCGCCGCGCTGGCTCTCCCGGTTCGGCGACGCGTCGCGCCAGGCCGAGCGCTACCGCGCCGGCCGGGTGTTCCTGGCGGGCGACGCGGCGCACATCCACCCGCCGACCGGCGGCCAGGGGCTCAACCTGGGCGTGCAGGACGCGTTCAACCTCGGCTGGAAGCTGGCCGCGGCCGTCAACGGCTGGGCACCGGAAGGGCTCCTGGACACCTACCACGCCGAACGGCACCCGGTGGGCGCCCGCGTCATCGACAACACCCGCGCGCAGATCACGCTGCTCGGCGACGATCCGGGGGCGGTCGCGCTGCGCGAGCTGTTCTCCAGGCTGATGGACTTCGAGGAGGTGAACCGGTACGTGACCGGGATGATCACCGCGGTCGACGTCCGCTACGACTTCGGCGAGGACGGGGACGGGGACAAAAGCGGCGACGGGAGTGGCGCCCACGCGCTGCTCGGCCGCCGGATGCGGGACGTGCAGCTGAAGCAGGGCCGTCTCTACGGGCTGATGCACGAGGGCCGCGGGCTGCTGCTCGACCGGACCGGCGGGCTCTCGGTCGCCGGGTGGGCCGACCGCGTCGACCACGTCGTGGACGTGAGCGACGAACTGGCCGAACTGGACGCGCCTGCCGTGCTCCTGCGGCCGGACGGCCACGTGGCGTGGGTCGGCGACGACCAGCAGGAGCTGCTCGGCCGGCTGCCGAGGTGGTTCGGCGCACCGGACGGCGCCGGGGGCCTCAGCTGACCTGGGTGTGGAACTGCACGAGGCGCTGCTGGACGAGGTTCACCGTGCCGCGCTGGCGGCCGGGCACCCGGCGGCGCAACGCCACCAGGGCAGGGCCGAGTTCGCGGACCGTGTCCGGGTCGCGTACCTGTTCCCACTGGTGGTGGGCCAGGTCCGCGGCTGCCTCGACGTCGGGGGCGTCGGGGGCCTGGCCCGCCGTGATCCTGGCGGCGACCACCGCGAGCCAGATCTCGCAGCTGCGGACGGGGTCCTTGGCGAAGATGGCCAGGTGCCCGCGGACCTCCATCCAATGCACCACCTCGGGCGACGAACTCCCGTACGTGCGCAGCGCCTCCTGCTCCCAGGCAGCCGCCATGGCCGCGGCCTCGCCGTGCCGCCCCGCCTCCACGGCCTTGGTGATCGCCGCATGCGGGTCGGCCCCGACGGTGCGCGGCGCGGCGGAGGGCGGCATGCCGGGGGCGCTGCCCTGCTGCTGGGCGGGCACCGGCGTACGGTTGTGCGCGCCGCCGGGACCGCCTCCGGGACCGCCGAGGGGGAAGGCGGGATCGGCGCAGAGCACGATGTCCGGTGCGCCCTCCTCCAGTGCTTGGGCGGCGACATGCTGATGCAGGTCGGGCAGCGGCGGCCGGTGCCCGCTGCGCAGGACCGTCGCCAGGGCCTTCATGTACGCGGGCACGGCCACGTCACGTGCACGCCGACCGGACGGCGGGGCGACCCGCCCGTACAGCGCCACGTCCGCCCCCACGTCCAGGGGGCGCTGCGCCAGTTGCTGCCAGCTGTCCGTGTCGGCATGCAGATCGGCGATGACGGTCGTGCTCCCCGGCCGGCGCAGCCGCAGCTCCTGGGCGATCCAGTGCCAGGGGAATGCGGTGTAGCGCACCGTCGCCGCCGTGGTCCGCGCGAGAGCCACATGCTGCATCTGCTGACGGCGGTCGAGGTGCAACTGCCCGACCAGATAGATCGTCAGCGGCCCCGGCGTCATCGCGGCGGCACGCAGCCGGGTGAGCACTGTCTGCGGGTCGAGCGGGTCCGCCAGTTCCACGACGCTCGCTGTCGCGGTACCGGCGAGAACCGCCGGCGACACCGCCGCGAGCACGGGCAGCACGGAAGCCGCATCGACCATACGGGCCTTGCCGACCGGCGCGGCCGCAATCAGCAGCGCGGTCCCTGGCACCGTTCCCTCCCCAACCATCACCAGAGCACCGTATCCGCTGCTCACCCCGATCGCGGCAGCGGGAAGCCGATCAGCGCCGGACGCACCGCCTGCTTCCCGGTGGGATACCGCTTGCTTCCCGGTGGGATGCGGGGCACAACCGCCGGGTGTCGGGGCGCAGAAGGCGGGTAAGGAGGCCGTGCTCCGGCAGTGGACGGCGCTGCCCGGGCCGGCGACCGCCGCCGGATTCGGCGGCGGCGGCCGCGGCGCTCCCGGGCGCAGGCTCCCCCTGGCACACCGGGAGCAGGTGTCCGCACCGGCCGGTGACCGGGGAGCCGCGGGAGTGGCCCCCTGATGTGCCGGCCGGTGGGACGGGCCGGTGTCCGTGCGTCCGCTGCAAGGAGGTACGGACCCGGCGGCCTTCAGTCACCGACATGCGCTCCGCCCGGTGCCGGAGCGCGGGCGGTGCGATCGGACCGTTCCGGGGGCTGGGGGCAGGCCTCGGCGCAAGGGTAGAGCGAGCAGGCGGGGGCGGACAACGTCTTTCCGGACTCCGGGATGAGCATGATCCGCCGCTCGCCGACCGGAAGTCCGCCGATTAGTTTTGGCACGCACGCCGGTCATTGCCCCCGTAGACGCGAGGATGAAGCCGAAAAGGCAAGCGGCGACCAGAGGCCACTCACCCAGGAGATCTTGAGATGCGTACGTTGATCAGCACCGCCTTCGTCTCGCTCGACGGCGTCGTGGAGGCTCCGGGCGGCGAGGCCGGCTACCGGAACGCCGGCTGGACCTTCAAGGACATCGAGTTCCTGCCCGAAGCGTTCGAGATCAAGGGCCGGGAGCAGCAGGAGGCCGCGGCGATGATGATGGGCCGGGTCAGCTACGAGGCGTTCAGCCCGGTCTGGCCCGGCATGGAGGACTTCGCCGAGTACAAGCCGATGCCGAAGTACGTGGTCTCCACCAGCCTCGCCGAGGGCGCCCTGGTGCCGGACTGGGGGCCGACGACGATCCTGCGCTCGCTCGACGAGGTGGCGGAGCTGAAGAAGTCCGAGGGCGGGCCGATCATCGTGCACGGCAGTGCCACCCTGAACCGCAACCTCTCCGACGCCGGTCTGATCGACCGCTACCACCTGCTCGTCTTCCCGCTCCTCCTCGGCGCGGGCAAGCGGCTGTTCAGCGACACGGACAAGGACGCCCAGAAGCTGCGGCTCGTCGAGCACGAGGCGTACGCCAACGGGCTGCAGAAGAACGTCTTCGACGTCGTCCACTGATCCGTTCCGGACGGGCGCGGCGCCCGGGCGGGCTAGCCTGCGGACATGATCGTATGGCTCAACGGCACGCACGGCGCGGGCAAGACGACCACCAGCGCGCTTCTTCAGCAACTCCTTCCGGATTCGCGGGTGTTCGACGCGGAGAAGGTCGGCGAGGCGCTCATGGACATCAAGCCCGCGCTGCCATGGACGGGCAACTTCCAGCACTGGCCGCCCTGGCGCCCGCTCGTCGTGGAGACGGCGCGCCGCGTTCTCGACTACACCGGCGGCACCCTCGTGATGCCCATGACCGTCCTGGTGGAGGAGTACTGGCGCGAGATCAGCGCGGGTCTCGCCCAGTACGCCGTTCCGGTACGGCACTTCGTTCTGCACGCCGACCAGGAAACCCTCCGGGGCCGCATCGAGGGCGACACCGTCATGGGTCCTTCGGAGTTCCGGTTCCAGTACCTGGAGCCCTACGCCGAGGCGGCCCGCACCTGGCTGCACGACGAGGCCGAGGTCGTCGACACCACCCACCTCACGCCCGCCGGGGCGGCCGAGCAGATCGCCCGGGCCGTCACGGGCTGAGGCGGCCTATCCGCTTCGTACGACACAGTCCTCCGGCTGCGGCTTTCCGGTCGGCCAGGCCAGGCCCACGAAGGCCAGGGTCCCCGGGCCCGCCTTCGCGCCGGGCTGGAGCCTGACCACGGCCAGGGGCTTGTCGTACGGGTTGCCCGCCTTGGTGAGGCAGATGCGGCCGCTGGTGCCGTTCACGCGGTTCTTCGACTGCATCGTGGCCCAGCGGTTGCCCACCTGCTCGGCGGTGGGCGCCGCCTCTCCGGTAGGCTTCGCGCCGCGGATCGCCTCGACGGCGGTGCGTACCCCGTCGTGCACCATCATGGTGCGGGAGTCGCCCAGTTGCACGTCGCCGATGTCGCGGCCCGCGGACTTCAGGGCGGCGACCGTGCCCTTCAGTTCCCCGAGGGCGGCCATCGGGTCGCGCAGTGAGGCGGGGGCCTGCGAGGCGGGCGGCTTCTTTCCGGTGCGGTCCTCGGCCTTCTTCTGCCACTGCCGCACCTCGGCGTCCCAGGCATCGGGGTGGGCCGGTGCGGCGTACTGCACGGTCAGGCGCGGTTTGCCGGAGCTGTCCCGGAGTTCGGCCCAGTCCCGGTCGGTCATCCGGTTGTTCAGCGAGGCCGCGTCCGAGCCGGAGACGACGGTGAACTTCCGTTCCGCGCAGGCCTCCTTGGCGAGCCGCTTCAGGAAGAGCCGCAGATGCGTCGAGCGGCCCGCGAAGTAGACCGTGTCCGCGCCCGAGTTGCAGATCGTGTTGACCGTCGGCCGGAACTGGTTGTCGACGTCGCCGGGATCGGCGACCCCGGGGGAGGTGAAGGTCATGTCGTCGGGGCCCGCCGGGCCGTCCTCCGGAAGTCCCTGGAAGGCGCGCGCGAGCGAGCGCACATACGGGTCGGGGCGGGTGTCGCGGACCAGGACGGTCTGCCGGTCCTTGCGGCTGCCGTTGTAGGCGGCAAGGGCCCTGGCCTGCTGCTCGTTGGTGGGGATGATGCGGGCGAGGCCCTTGAAGTCGTACGTGCCGTCCTTGCTCTCCCCGTTGGCCAGCGAGCTCGCCGACGCCCGCGCCACGAGCACCGGCACCTGCTGCTTCGTGAGGCTGCGCACCGCCTGTCTGGTGGCGTCCAGGGAGAGGTTGAACCCGGTCACCGCACGGAGGTTGTCGCTCCCGGAGTGCGCCATCCGCACCAGGTCCGGCACCACCTCGTCCTGCCGGAGGTAGTCCTTGCCGGGGTTGGCGAGCACCAGACGCACCACCGGCTTCCCCGGCTCCCGGTTGGCGATGTACTGGGCCAGGTACGCGCCCTGCAGTTCGCTGAGCAGCTGGCGCCGCTCGGCCTTCGAGTCCGGTTGCAGCGGGAGCATCATGGCCACGGTGACGTGCGGCTTCTTGTCGATGCGGCGGTTCTCCTCGGCTATCCGGGCCGCGACCGGGGCTATCAGGGGCTCCCCGAAGGCATAGCCGGAGCCGTTGACGCCGATGCACTCGCCGCCGGACTCGGTGACGCCTTCGGCGCAGTCGTCCGCCTGCTCGGTGATCCGGGAGACCAGGCCGTAGGCCCCGACGGCGAGGAGGGCGGCGAGAACACACGTGATGATCTTCTTCAGCAGCGTGTTCCACAGGTGCTCGTGCAGCCAGTCCGCGGCGCTCTGGAACATCCCTTCAGCTCCCCTCTCCGATGTGGGCCGTGCAGGAACAGGACTGGAGCGGCTGCCGGTTGCGGGCCCGGCGGTCCCACCGCCCGGCCCGTGCGGTGAGCACGGGCGCGGCCCCGGCGTACTCACGGGCCAGCTCCCGCAGGAGCTGCGCCATCCGGTCCGCCGCGGCGATGTCCGGCGGCCGGGTGCGCTC